>JAFZMA010000012.1 GCA_017551215.1 Bacteroidales bacterium
CATACTGATCAAGGATATCTATTTGAATGGCAAACAGTCAGACATTCTCGTAGAGGGTAACCGCATATCCAGGATTGCTGATAATATAGACAATATCCACGATGCCGTTGTTCTGGACGGCAAAGGCAAGGCCGTAATACCGGGTTTTGCCAACATGCATACACATGCAGCCATGACCATGATGAGGGGAAGCAAAGAGGACGAGAAGCTCCAGAAATGGCTTGCCGGAATATGGGAAATGGAGACACGTCTGGACGAGGAGCTTGTCTACTGGGGAACAAAACTGGCCTGCATAGAAATGATAAAGACCGGCACCACTTTCTACAACGACCAGTATTTCTTTGTTAATTCTGCCGTAAAAGCCACCTCTGAGATGGGTCTTAGAGGAGCGCATTCCTTTGTTTTCCTGGATCTCGGAGACCCGGACAAGATGATGCGGCAGAGGGAGAACTGCCAGGCTGCCTACGAGGCTTCCGCAAAGTGGGAACATACAGACATTTTTGAAATAGGGGTTCATTCCCTTTATACCGTTTCAGAGGAAAACATCCTGTGGGCCTGCGACTTTGCTAAAAAGCACAACCTCAAGGTTCATATCCATATCGCTGAGACGGCTCAGGAAATGAATGACTGCCTTAAGATTCATTCCTGCACTCCGGTTCAGTATCTGGACAATCTGGGAATCTTTTCGGGCGATATAATTGCCGCTCACTGCATCTGGCTGAACGGCACAGATATAGAGACACTTGGGAAGAACCGTGTAAATGTTGTCCACAACATCAATTCCAACCTTAAGCTGGCTTCCGGCTACAAATTCAAGTTCCAGGAACTGGAGGATGCCGGAGCAAATATCTGCCTTGGAACAGACGGCGTGGCATCCAACAACAATCTGGACATGTTCGAAACCATGAAGTTCTCCGCTCTTGTACAAAAGGCCTGGAGAAAGGATCCTACAGCCATTCCTCTGGCTCAGCTTCTGGACAGCGCAACATGCAACGGATACAAGGCATTCGGCCTCAACGGAGGAACAATAGAGGAAGGCGCTCTGGCAGACCTTTCACTGATAGACATTGACAACTACTGCTTTACGCCTAACATCAATTTCCTGGCTAATCTGGTCTACTCCGCGCATTCAAATTGCGTTCAAACTGTTATCTGCAATGGAGAGATAGTAATGAAAGACAGGCAGATAGAAGGAGAGCAGGAGATTCTGGACCAGGTAAACAGGCTTTACCGCAGAATGGTTATCTAGAAACTAATTATAAATACAACTAATATGATACCAAGAGAAGAAAAAATTTTCCAGTCTGCCGATTACCTGAAAATGAGAATCGGAGACCGCCATCCAATTGCAGGAATCATTCTTGGCAGCGGCTTGGGCGCTCTGGCGGACAAGATCGAAAATCCTTTTGTCATTCCTTACAGCGAAATCCCTAACTTCCCGGTATCTACCGCTGTAGGCCACAAGGGCAATCTGATTTTCGGTACCCTGGGCGGCAAGGAGGTAATGTGCATGCAGGGCAGATTCCACTATTACGAGGGATACACGATGGACCAGGTTACCATCTGCATCAGGGTAATGAAGCTTTTGGGAGTAGAGTATCTTCTGGCTTCCTGCGCCTGCGGCGGACTGAACCCTTCTTTCAGAGTAGGTGACATTATGGCTATAACAGACCATATCAACCTTCTTCCTAACCCTCTAATCGGGGTGAATATGGAATCATTCGGAACCCGATTCCCTGACATGAGCCATCCATATGACGAGGAACTGATTACAAGAGCTAAGAAGATAGCTATGGAAAACGGCTTTACGCTCATGACTGGAGTGTATGTCGCCGGCAGCGGACCTTCTTACGAGACCAAGGCAGAATACAGGTACATGAGGCTTATCGGCGGTGATGCCGTAGCAATGAGCACGGTTCCTGAGGTAATCGTTGCCCGCCACTGCGGGATTAAAGTATTCGGAGTATCCATAATCACCAATGCCTCAGGCGATACCGAAAAGGCCGACTTTGTAAACGACGAGCAGGAAGTAATCAAGGCTGCAGATTCCGCAGTTGTCAAGATGACCGCTCTGTTTACAGGACTGATTGCCACCCTGTAATGGTCAGTTTCCTGTCCCTATCCAGCGGAAGCAGCGGAAACTGCTATTTCTTCACGGACGGAACAACCACATTCCTTGTAGATGCGGGAGTGGGGCCGAGAACTTGTGCAAAGAAGCTCTCCGAGCACAGTTTCAGCCTCAGCGATGTTGATTTCATTCTTGTGACCCACGACCATGTGGACCACATAAAGGCCTTGGGCATAATCTCTTCCAGATATTGCAAGCCGGTATATACCACAAATCCTCTTAAAGAGTCTCTTCAAAGGAATATCTGTACGGCAGGGAAACTCAAGGGCAATATCCATACTATAGAACCTAATATCGCTGAGGATATTTGCGGAGCAAAAGTGACAGCGTTCCGTGTTCCTCACGATGCCACGGATGCAGTTGGATATCACATTCTTTTTGCCGGTCACAGCATTACCATTGTCACCGATTGCGGCAAGACAGATGCAGATATAATTGAATACGCATCAAAGGCAGACACCCTGATTCTGGAAAGCAACTACGATGAAAAGATGCTGGAAGAGGGGGATTATCCGCCTGTGCTTAAATACCGTATCCGTGGAGGTACAGGGCATCTGAGCAACAGCGAGTCCTCTCGTGCGCTGAAGGAAATAATCGCGCTTGGCAAAGGCAGGCTCAAGCAGGTTTTCCTCTGCCATCTCAGCGATAACAACAACACTCCCCAGCTTGCTCTGGCCTCTGCACAAAAGGCTCTGGAGGAATCGGGAGTTTTGGCCGCTCATGTCCAGCTCTCCAGTCTGCCAAGGGGAAAAGCCTCTCCGCTGTTTCTTTTGTAGGACTTTTTTATTAAATTTGCATAAAGCGTAAAAACATAGAATCACTTAAATCTACGGTCAAATGAAAAAGTATTTAGCAGAAATGTTCGGCACTATGGTGCTGGTTCTGATGGGCTGCGGCGTTGCCGTAAGTCTTCCTTGCGCTCTTGACAATCCTGCTTCTGTAGTGGGAACAGCTCTCGCATTCGGTCTTGCCGTTGTAGCAATGGCTTACACAATCGGCGGAATTAGCGGATGCCACATCAATCCTGCAATTACCCTGGGAGTATTCCTCAGCGGCAGGATGAATGCCAAGGACACCATTATGTACATTATCTTCCAGTGCATTGGCGCTTTCATCGGCTCGGCTCTCCTCTATCTCCTGACCACAAATTCAGGTCTGACAGGAACAGGAGCTAACGATCTTCAGCCAGGTGTTGAAATGCTCGGCGGATTGCTGGCAGAGATTATCTTTACCTGCGTATTCGTTCTGGTAGTTCTGGGTGCCACTTCAAAGACAAACGGCGCCACCAATAACTTTGCCGGCCTTGCAATCGGTCTTTCCCTTGTTCTGGTACACCTCGTATGTATCCGTTACACAGGAACTTCCGTTAACCCGGCACGTTCACTGGCTCCAGCCGTATTCCAGGGCGGAACTGCACTGAGCAACCTCTGGATCTTCATCGTAGGTCCGTTCGTAGGTGCTGCATTGGCTGCCGGTATCTGGGGAATCCTCGGATGCAACTGCTGCAAGAAGGAGAAATAGAATCCTTTCTAGTACGCAAAAAAAGAATAGAGGGTGTTTGACGCACCCTCTATTCTTTTTTGTCATCTGGTGTCTCAGCGTTATCAGAGCTGAGGTCCGGCAGCTACCAGTGCCTTGCCTTCTTCGTTGGTTGTGAACTTGCTGAAGTTCTTTATGAAGCGGCTTGCAAGATCCTTGGCCTTCTCTTCCCACTGGCAAGAGCAAGCGTAAGTGTCTCTTGGGTCCAGGATGTTGGTGGCAACACCTGGAAGCTCGGTTGGAACTTCAAAGTTGAAGTAAGGAATCTTCTTGGTAGGGGCTTTGTCTATACTGCCGTCCAGAATTGCGTTAATAATTCCACGGGTGTCTTTGATGGAGATTCTCTTTCCGGTTCCGTTCCATCCGGTGTTAACCAGATAAGCCTTTGCTCCAACCTTTTCCATTCTCTTCACGAGTTCCTGACCGTACTTGGTAGGATGCAGAGAGAGGAATGCGGCACCGAAACAAGCAGAGAAGGTAGGGGTAGGCTCTGTGATGCCTCTTTCCGTACCGGCCAGCTTTGCGGTAAATCCGCTGAGGAAGTAATATTTGGTCTGCTCCGGAGTAAGTATGGATACCGGAGGAAGAACTCCGAACGCATCTGCTGAAAGGAAGATGACCTTCTTTGCAGCAGGGGCCTTGCTGATAGGCTTTACAATATTGGAAATGTGATAGATAGGGTAGCTTACCCTGGTGTTCTCGGTAACGCTCTTGTCAGAGAAATCTATCATTCCCTTCTCGTCTACGGTTACGTTCTCAAGGAGAGCGTCTCTCTTGATTGCACCGTAGATTTCAGGCTCTGCGTTGCGGTCCAGGTTTATAACCTTTGCGTAGCAGCCACCCTCGAAGTTGAAGATTCCGTCATCGTCCCAGCCGTGTTCGTCGTCGCCGATGAGAGCCCTGTTCTCGTCTGTGGAAAGGGTGGTCTTGCCGGTTCCGCTGAGGCCGAAGAAGATTGCGGTCTCGCCTTTCTCGTTGGTGTTGGCAGAGCAGTGCATAGCAGCAATACCCTGAAGTGGAAGCAGATAGTTCATGTAGGAGAACATACCCTTCTTCATCTCGCCGCCATACCAGGTGTTGAGGATAACCTGCATCTTCTCGGTAATGTTGAACACAACGGCTGTCTCTGAATTCAGTCCCAGTTCCTTGTAGTTCTCCACCTTTGCCTTGGATGCAGTAAGAACCACAAAATCAGGTTCTCCGAAGTTTGCCAGTTCCTCCTCTGTAGGACGGATAAACATGTTGCGCACGAAGTGTGCCTGCCATGCCACTTCCATAATGAACCTTACCTTGATTCTTGTGTTGGCATTGGCACCGCAGAATCCGTCGACAACATAGAGTTTCTTGTCGCTGAGCTCCTTTCTGGCAAGTTTCTTGAGTTCCTCCCAGGTTGCCTGGCTGCAAGGCTTGTTGTCGTTCTTGTATTCGTCTGAAGTCCACCAGATTGTGTCCTTGCTCTTGTCGTCCATTACCCAGAACTTGTCCTTAGGGCTTCTTCCTGTATAGATTCCGGTCATTACGTTAACGGCTCCCAGTTCTGTGAGCTGTCCCTTATCGTATCCGGTGAGTTCAGGCCTCATTTCTTCCTTGAAAAGAAGCTCGTATGAAGGATTGTAGATAATTTCCTTTACACCGGTAATTCCGTACTTTGAAAGATCTATCTGTGCCATATCAATGATTATTTAAAATTTTTCTTTTTGCCGCCGCAAAGATAACCTTTTTCTTCCATTGATAGTAATTATTAACTTTGCCAAACAGGATTAACGTAATTATGAGCAAACTGAATCTTTCCGACACGGCCAAACAGCTATTCATAAGTATTTTGGCTACAGTTATTTCCATTATCCTGACCTTTGGAGTGGCCCACCTGGTGGAAAAGAACCGCCAGAAAGAAAAGCGCCGCCAGATGTCCATGATGGTTATCCACGACATAGACGAGACTGTCAACAATATAAAGGAGCTTCTCAAGAACGAGGAGAGCGGATGGGAGGCGACCAGATACTGCATGGACCATAAAGATAACCTGAAGGCCGTTTCAAGAGACACTCTGGTCAATTTCCTGAATTATATTATTTCGGTAACATTCAACGCTAACTTGAGGTTCGACAAATCCAACGAGTCCATTTTCAACAGCAGTCAGGACTCTTGGAACACCTTGAGCGATATGTCATTTATCCGCAACGTCCAGAAATGCTACCACCTGCGCTCCATACTGGAAGACCAGCTTGCCAATTGGGTCTATTTCAAGAGACCAATCAATGAAGAGGAAAGCTATCAGATTCTTATGAATTCAGATGTGCTTTTTGAGGATAACAGTTTTTACTCACTGTGCGAAAAGTGGCTCAGCGATGAAAGGACAAAATACTATATGGATAATCTCGAGAACCGCAAATTTCTCCTGAATTATGTTCTTGAGAACTGCTTAGGCCTGAATGAGGCTAACAAGTTCCTCACGAATGTCACCGACGAGGAGCTCAAAGAATTCGCTGAAAAGACTCTTGGAGAAGTCCGCAGGGCTACAGAGAAGACTATAGCCGGCAAATGGCTATCCGTATCGGGCGACGACAGCTCTATCGAGATGGATTTCAAAGTGGACCACACCCTGGCCTGTGTTTCCAGTTATATGGTGACAAGCTCCATATTCTACGGTAAAATAAGCCTTGACGCTAAACGGGACGGAAGATGGGAGATAATTAAAGACTCTCTGATTCTCCATTTCGACCCAGAAAGTTTCTCTCTTATCGCAAATGACAGTTCCATTACCTACAAGCCGGAAATGAAAGATTCCATAAAGTCCATAATAAAAGACCTGACATCACCTGAAATGGTCAGGAGAATGAAGTCGGAAGTTTTTCCTGGAGAAAGAATCAGTTGCACTACAAACCTTGACCCGACAGGCAAAAAACTGGAAATCACAACAAACGAAGGCGCTTCTTTGCACCTTGCCAGATAAATGGAAAAGTACAGGGAGATACTTAAGAGGTATTGGGGATATGAGTCCTTCCGGCCGGCGCAGGAGAAAGTAATCGAGAGCGTAGCAAAGGGAAAGGACACCCTTGCCCTGATGCCAACCGGAGGCGGAAAATCCATCTGCTTCCAGGTTCCGGCTATGGCCTCTGAAGGTATCTGCCTTGTTATCAGTCCGTTGATTGCGCTAATGAAGGATCAGGTGGAGTCTTTGCGCCGGAGAGGAATAGGGGCATTGTCTGTTCATTCCGGAATGACTCCGCGCTCTATTGGCATTGCTCTGGACAATGCAGTTTATGGAGAATACAAGTTCCTTTACGTTTCCCCTGAAAGGCTTACCACTGCCATCTTCAAGTCCAGGGTATCAGAGATGAAGATATCCTACCTTGTTGTAGACGAGGCGCATTGCATCTCTCAGTGGGGGTACGATTTCCGTCCTGCATATCTGGAGATACTGAAAATCAGGGAAATTATCGGCAAGAAAGTTCCTGTAGTGGCTCTTACCGCCACTGCCACAAAGGAAGTGGCTGATGACATAATGGACAAACTTGGTTTCAGGGAAAAGAACGTTATAGCCACTGATTTCTCACGCAAAAACATTGCATATCTGGTACGCGAATGTGATGACAAACTTGGCAACCTGCTGGCTGTCTGTTCTACATACCAGTCTTCTTTGGGAGAAGGTTCCGGCATTGTGTATTGCAGGGAAAGGAAAAGATGCCAAGATATATCAGAGTTGCTGGTATCTTCTGGCCTGTCATCCGATTATTATCATGCCGGATTGGGCAAGGAGGAAAGGAATCTACGTCAGGAAGCCTGGACTAAGGGCAAGACAAAGATTATCGTTTCCACAAACGCTTTCGGAATGGGAATAGACAAGGCGGATGTGCGTCTTGTTGTCCATATTGATATGCCGGATTCCGTGGAAGCCTATTTTCAGGAAGCCGGAAGAGCCGGAAGGGATGGTCTTCCTTCCTGGGCCGTGCTTCTGTTCAACGGCACGGATGTCAAGAAAATACGCCAGCTGGTTTCCGTCAATTTCCCGTCTGCCGACTATATGGCAAAGGTTTACCAGTATGTGTTCAACCACCTGAAGATTGCTTACGGAGACGGTATGGATTCTGTACGCAAATTCAACCTTGCGGAGTTTTCCAGGGCATACGGCTTAAACGCAGTAAGCGCTTACTACGCAATCAAATACCTTGAGCAGGAAGGATATTGGGAACTCACGGACGAGTTAGACAATCCGTCCAGACTCATGTTCCTTGTTTCAAGGGACGAACTCTATTCCATCCAGATGGAGAACTCCATAATGGACGAGTTCGTAAAGAGCCTTATGAGAACCTATACAGGACTTTTCTCCCAGATGGTACGCATAGACGAGGAATACATTGCACACATAACCATGGACACTCCCCAGAACGTGAGGGAGAAACTCATGGCTCTATCCCGCCGCAAAGTCATCCGCTACATTCCTCAGATCAGGACTCCAATGATGATATTCAAATGCGAGAGGCTAACCGAGAACAATCTGTATATCAATCCTCAGCGATATGCCCAGCGCAAGGAGCAGATGACAAAAAGGGTAGAGGCTATGATAGGCTATGCCACCCAGAAATCCAAGTGCCGCAGCCGCTACATGATTGAGTATTTCTCACAGCCTGTGGAATCAGATTGCGGAGTCTGCGATGTCTGCCTAAAGAAAAAGAAAGCTCCGTCCACAGAATCAATAGAGAATACAATCGCCGAGGCTATAAGAAAATCTCCGGGGAAACGCCTCAGCTTCTTTGAGTTCAAGAAACTGGCAGGGCCTCAGAATCAGGATCTTTTCCTTGAGGTCCTCCGCGATATGGCGGACCGCGGCATCATCACCGCCGGCGATGACGGCATCTACATATGAATCATTAGTATTCTTTTCTGCATCAGCGCTTCTATGAGCCCTCGCTACGCTCGTCCCTCCCACTTCGCAAGCTCGTGGGCCCTCCCATTCATGTGGCCATGGGCGACCACAGGCTCATTAGAAGCCTGAATGCAGAAAAAGAATAACCAAGGTATCAGAAAGTCAGCAGTGTTTGATAGAGTTTCTGGACAGGAAGGCCGATGACGGTGTAGACGCTGCCTTTGATTTCCTTGATGCAGGCAAGGCCTATCCATTCCTGGATTCCGTAAGCTCCGGCTTTGTCAAAAGGCTTGAATTCCTCTATGTAGTATTCAATATCCTCATCGCTGAGGAAATCAAAAGTAACATCGCAACAGTCTGAGAGTGTGATGGTTTTGTCTTTGCTTCTGAGGCAGAGACCGGTATATACCTGATGGGTTCTGCCTGAAAGTTCCTTCAGCATTTTGGTTGCTTCTGCCTTGTCTTTAGGCTTGCCAAGGATTTCTCCATCTATGGTAACGATGGTGTCAGAGGTGATGAGGATGTCTTCCTTTTTCAGTTTTTGGGTGTAATGCTTTGACTTCTGCTCAGCGATATAAGCGGGAATTTCAGAGACTTTCAGAGTATGGGGATAGGACTCGTCATAATCGCTGATCTGGCCAAGGGTGAACTCCAGACCAAGTTCCCCAAGAAGCTCGCGTCTTCTCGGGGAACCGGATGCCAGTATCAATCTTCTTCCTTCAAGATGCTTTGAAAGGGGAGACTGCATATTACTTTTTGTTGTAAAACTTATTGTATTCCTCGTCTATGGCATGCCTCCACGCCTGGTAGGCGGAAGCATCCAGAGTCCATTTGCCCTGGGCTTTCATAACCTGCTCTATAAGGTCTCTTACACAGCCTCTTCCGCCAGGGAACTGGGAAACGAAATCGCAGACGGACTTGACTTCCGCCACAGCGTCTGAAGGGCAGACAGCAAGGCCGCAAATCTTTAGAACAGGAATGTCCGGAAGGTCATCTCCAACGTAAGCAACCTCTTCCGGTTTGAAGCCATGTCTTTTACAATACTCCAGAAAAGCCGGAGCCTTGTCCTGCACATTCTGGATAACCTCGTGAGCCAGAACAGGATAGAAACGCTTGAGTATGGAATCGCTCTGGCCACCTGTAATGATAGCCAGAGTGTATCCGCTCATATAGGCAAGCCTCATACCCAGGCCGTCCTTGGCGTTGAAAGTACGTACCAGATCTCCGGTTTCCGGCATGCAGATAATGCTGCCGTCTGTGAAGACACCATCCACGTCAAAGGCAAAGGCCTTGATATTCTTGAGTTTTACCTTGTAGTTCATTAGTCCTGATATACTGAGTCAAGATCTCCCTTAACTCTCTGGCAAAGAGGAAGGATGTTCTCGCTGTCGCAATTCCAGATATAGGAATGGCGCTCGTTGTTCCAAGCCTGTGCTCTCTCTGAGAACACCTCTGCAGAATCTATGAAACGCTCACTTCTGAGAGAATCTATCAGAAGAAGGTAACTCTCAATGATGAAAGCAGCCATCTCGCACATCTTGCGTGCCTGGAAATCAATGTAATCCACAGGCTTACCCTCCATCAGAGCAACGGTCTTCTCGTACTGGTCTGTCATTGCAACCAAGCGGGCCTTAATGGCCTCCAGCCTTGCCTGTGCGCCAGGGCATGCAGCCTCAACAGCATCGGTGACCTTGATCTCCACACTCTCATATTCGTTGCGGATCATCTCCAGATATGAGCCGTTAGTCACATAGCGGATAGCAGCAACTGTCTGGAGCTGAGAGGTTCCCTCGTAGATGGTGGTAATTCTTGCATCGCGGTAAAGCCTCTCCACAGGATATTCCTTCATGAAACCGCTACCGCCGTGAACCTGAATTGCATCGTAGGCGTTCTGGTTGCAGAATTCACTGGAAGTCATCTTCAGAAGTGGAGTAAGCATGTCTGCATAGCGGGAGTATTTCTTGTTCTCCTTCCTTTCCTCCGGAGTGAGCTTGCGCTCAGGAGTTACAAGGGCGTTAAGAGCCTTGTATACATCTACGCAACGGGATGTTTCATAGAGGATTGCACGGCTGGCCTGAAGCTTTGCCTTCATCACTGCAAGCATCTCGTAAACGGCCGGGAACTCTATGATCTTCTTTCCGAACTGCTCCCTCTCATTGGCATATTTAAGAGCCTCGCGGTAAGCGGCCTCGCTGATTCCGACGCTCTGTGCTCCAACTCCCAGACGGGCACCGTTCATAAGGCTCATCACATACTTGATAAGACCCATCTTACGGTCTCCCACAATCTTGGCAGGAGCGTTGCGGAAAACGAGTTCGCAGGTAGGGGAACCGTGGATACCAAGTTTGTTCTCTATTCTTCTGACGGTAACGCCGCCCCACTTCTTGTCGTGAACAAAGTAGGAAAGACCTCTTGCGTCAGAGGTTCCCTCCTCGCTTCTTGCAAGCACCAGCTTAATGTCTGCATCTCCGTTGGTGATGAAACGCTTTACTCCGTTAAGCATCCACATCTGCTTCTCCTCATCCCAGGTAGCCTTAAGCATAACTGCCTGAAGGTCAGAACCTGCATCCGGCTCTGTAAGGTCCATGGAACAGGTCTCTCCCTTATTGATCCTAGGCAGGAATTCAGCCTTGATATCCTCGCTTGCAAACTCGGCGATGGTCTCTGCGCAGTCCTGGAGTCCCCAGATGTTGGCATAGCCTGCATCTGCTCTACCAACGAGTTCTGCTGCCATAACGTATGGAACCATGGAGAAATTGAGTCCGTCATATTTCCTAGGCAGAGCGATACCATAAACGCCAGCCTTGGTAAGGGCCTCCTGGTTCTTCTTGGTTCCCTCTGCGTAGGTAACCCTTCCGTCCTTGCATACGGGACCGTCTATATCCACCTGCTCTGCGTTGGGAGCTATGATATCTCCGCAGATCTGACCCACAATATCCATAACCTTATCGTATGAATCCAGGGCGTCTTTCAGGTCTTTAGGAGCATAGTCGTACTTTCCGTAATCGGCGTAGTTATTCTCTTTAAGTTCAACGATTCTCTCCATCAAAGGGTTGGAAAGCTGGAACTTGAGGTCTTGGTTATCTTTGTAAAAATTTGCCATTTCTTGTCCTCCTATTTGCTCTGCTTCTTGTAGGAAGCAATCATCTTTGGTACAACTTCGTTAAGGTCTCCGATGATGGAGTAGTCTGCAATCTTGTGGATAGGGGCTGCAGGGTCATTGTTGATAGCGATTATTATCTTGCTCTGGTCCATTCCGGCTGTATGCTGGATAGCACCGCTGACTCCAACGCAGATTATCAGCTTAGGCCTTACGGTAACTCCAGTCTGGCCAATCTGGCGGGCATTCTCCACAAAGCCAGCGTCTACCGCGGCACGGGAAGCTCCTACCTGAGCGCCCAGGGTCTTGGCCAGGTCGAAAATCAGGGAGAAATTCTCCTTGCTTCCGACACCGTAACCACCGTCAACTATAATCTGGGCTCCCTTGATGTCTATCTTTCTCTCTTCTATCTCCCTCTTGATGATTTCAACTGCAAAGTCGCTGTCCACCAACACAGTAGCAACGTCCACGCGCTTGATGGTGCCAGCTACAGGAGTTGCAAGAGGCTCCTTCTTCATAACGCCCTCGCGGACAGTAGCCATCTGAGGCCTATGCTCAGGGTTAACGATTGTGGCAATGATATTTCCGCCAAAGGCCGGACGGATCTGATAGAGAAGATCTGTATAATGCTTGCCGGTCTTAACATCGTCATGGTCACCGATTTCCAGGCTGGTGCAGTCTGCTGTAAGTCCGCTCTTAAGGGCACTAGATACTCTTGGCGCCAGGTCTCTTCCCACTGTGGTTGCTCCAAAGAGGGCAATCTGAGGCTTTTCCGTATTGAACACCCTCAGGGTGATAGCTGCGTATGGCAGCGTACGGAAGAATTCCAGGCATGGGTCGTCTGCAAGGTGAACTACCTTTGCGCCGTATTCATACAGTTGAGGGGCAAGTCTTTCCACGTTGCTGCCAATCAGCAGGGCCTCAACGTCCACGCCGAGTCTTTCAGCCAGTGTCCTGGCCTTGGTCAGAAGTTCCAGGGATACATCGCAGATTTTTCCGGAATCGGTTTCTGCATATACAATTATATTGTTCATAATGATAATGTTCTAAGGGTTAACCAATCTCGTGATTTGCCATAAGTTCGCCGATGAGAGAATCTATATCGGCATCGCTGCCGGAAAGAACCTTGCTCTCCTTAGCCTTGAATACGATATTCTCCACCTTCTTGACCTTGGTAGGGGAACCGGCAAAGCCGTAGCTGCTCTCTTCTCCTCCCACATCGTCTACAGTCCATTCCTGAATCTTGAGATAAGGCTTCTCTTCTGTAGAAATGGCGTATTTGCCCTCGTTCATAGGATCTTTCTCCTCGTTTGCGGTTCTGGCATATTTGTACTTGAGGAGCATCTTGGCGTTGCGTGGACGGCAAGGAGCCGCTGTTGCGTGAACTGTAACAAGGCAAGGGAGGGTGGAAGTGACTACCTCTATTCCTCTTTCCAGACGGCGAAGTACTGTAACCTTCTTCTCGTCAATTTCCATAATCTCCTCTGCGTAAGTTACTTGAGGAATTCCCATCTTCTCTGCCACCTGAGGTCCAACCTGAGCGGTATCTCCGTCTATGGCCTGCCTTCCAGCTACTATGATGTCTGGGTTAAGTTTCTTTACAGCCTGTGAAATGGCATATGAAGTTGCCAGCGTATCAGCTCCGGCAAAACGGCGGTCCGTAAGGAGGATGCCTCCGTCTGTACCGCGGAAAAGACCCTCACGGATAACTTCAGCGGCTCTGAAAGGACCCATGGTCAGAATGAGAACCTTGGAGCCTGGGAACTTGTCTTTGATTCTCAATGCCTGTTCCAGGGCGTTCATGTCTTCCGGGTTGAAAATTGCTGGAAGGGCTGCGCGGTTAACGGTCCCTTCCGGCGTCATCGCATCCTTGCCCACATTCCTGGTGTCTGGCACCTGCTTGGCAAGGACTACAATTGTAAATTCTTTGCTCATATCTTGAAAATCTAATAATTACGATTTGTTTGAAGAAGGGTTGAAACCAACCGGCATCTGCGGTTCCGGGTTGTGAAGTGCTATCTCTCCAAAGTGAGACTCATACTTGCCTACATTGTCCGCAAGTGCATCGCGGAGCCTCTTGGCATTTTCGGGAGTCATTATAATCCTCTCTGTTACAACTGCTTTAGGAAATCCCGGCAATATCTTCAGAAAATCCAGAACAAACTCGTTGGGGGAGTGGGTAATTATAGACAGGTTGCAATATGAACCTTTTGCCACTTCGCTTCCCAATTCTATGTCCAACTGCTTATTGTCAGCCATACCTTTATTATAATATTTGAATAAATGAATCGGGCAAATATAGTGAAAATTATTAACTTTGCCACCCGATGGAACTTGCGGAAAGCATTCCGCACACAAAAACAGAAAGACAAAAATGGACATTCCTGCAAAGTACGATCCTTCCCTTACGGAAGACAAATGGTATTCTTACTGGTTAGAACACAAGATATTTCACTCGGAACCCGATGAAAGGGAGCCTTATTCCATAGTCATACCTCCGCCAAATGTTACCGGAGTCCTCCACATGGGGCACATGATGAACAACACCATCCAGGATGTTCTCATTCGCCGCGCCCGCATGCAGGGAAAGAACGCCTGCTGGGTTCCGGGAACAGACCACGCTTCCATAGCCACTGAGGCCAAGGTTGTTGCCAGGCTCAAGGAAAAGGGAATTGAGAAGAGCTCTCTCACTCGCGAGCAGTTCCTCCAGGAGGCCTGGAAGTGGAAGGAGGAGCACGGAGGAATAATCCTTGAGCAACTGAAGAAGCTCGGAGCCTCCTGCGACTGGGACCGAACCAGATTCACAATGGAACCGGCTTTGAGCAAGGCCGTAATAAACACCTTTGTGTACTTCTACAAAAAAGGCCTGATTTACAGAGGAGTGAGAATGGTCAACTGGGACCCTGTAGGAAAGACTGCCGTAAGCGACGAGGAAGTAATCCACAAGGAGACAAAGAGCAAGCTCTATTATCTGAGATATTTCCTCAGCGATGGAGGAAAGGCCACGGACAAGTACATCATCATAGCCACAACACGTCCTGAGACGATAATGGCGGATGCCGCCGTCTGCATCAACCCTAACGACGAGCGTTACCACTGGCTCAGGGGCAAGAAGATACTCATCCCTCTGATAAACAAGGAGATTCCAATCATTGAGGATGATTATGTAACCATGGATTTCGGAACCGGATGCCTCAAGGTTACTCCGGCTCACGACATTAACGACTACGAGATAGGCCTCAGGCACAACCTTCCGGTATTGGATATTATAGACGATGACGGATGCCTGAACGAAAAGGCCCAGATTCTGGTAGGGCAGGAAAGGTTCCAGGCAAGAAAGAACATCGTAAAGATGCTGGAAGAGGTCGGAAACCTAGAAAAGACAGAGGATTACATTTCTCCAGTGGGACACTCGGAAAGGACGGATGCCGTAATAGAGCCGAAGTTGTCTTTGCAGTGGTTCCTCAAGATGGATGAACTTGCTGCCAAAGCACTCAAGAGCGTGAACGACGGCAAGGTTAAACTCATTCCGGACCGCTTCACGAACACATACCGTCACTGGATGGAGACCGTAAGGGACTGGTGCATTTCCCGTCAGCTCTGGTGGGGACAGCAGATTCCTGCATACTATACTCCGGACGGAGGGTGTTTTGTGGCCGCTTCTAAAGAGGAGGCATTTGCTGAGGCTTCCGCAAAGAACCCTCAGCTGAAGATTGAGGATCTCCGCCAGGACGAAGACGTGCTGGATACCTGGTTCTCTTCCTGGCTGTGGCCGATTTCCGTGTTCGATCCAGAAAAGCCGGGATTCCCGGACAGGGAACCTAACCGGGATCTTGCTTATTACTTCCCTACAAATGACCTTATTACAGCACCGGACATATTGTTCTTCTGGGTTGCCAGAATGATTATGGCGGCAGACGAGTTCGAGGGTGTGGAACCGTTCAGCAATGTATACCTGACCGGTATCGTAAGGGACAAGCTGGGCAGAAAGATGAGCAAGACTCTCGGCAATTCGCCTGACCCTCTGATACTTATCAAGCAGTATGGAGCAGATGCCGTAAGGGTGGGAATGTTGCTTTGCTCTTCTGCCGGAAACGATATATTCTTCGACGAATCCCAGGTAGAGCAGGGACGTAATTTCTGCAACAAGATATGGAACGCCTTCCGCCTTATCCAGGGATGGGAAGTGGACGAAAACGCTGCGCCTTCTCCAGCCGCATCAAAGGCCGTTGAATGGTTCCAGAGTCTTCTTTCCCAGTCTATTGCAACCATAGCGGACCACTTCTCCAAGTTCAGGATTTCAGATGCCACAATGACTATCTACAAGCTATTCTGGGATGAATTCTGCGCATGGTATCTGGAGGCCGTAAAGCCGGCGTTCGGAGAAAAGACAGACCGATTCACTTACGACAAGACCATTTCTTTCTTCGACAGCCTTCTCAAGCTTCTGCATCCTTTCATGCCATTCATCACGGAAGAACTGTGGCAGAACCTGTCGCCGAGGAAAGAAGGAGAGACAATAATGCTCCAGAGGCAGCCTGATTCAGGAGAAGTCAGCAGCCAGGCTCTGGAAGATTTCGAGATTGCAAGAGGCTGCATCATCAA
>JAFZMA010000156.1 GCA_017551215.1 Bacteroidales bacterium
CTCGTTCCTCGCTCCTCCTCCCCCGGTGGGGGGAGGCAGGGAGGGGGCTCTAAAACTCAGCATTTTTCGGAGTCCTTGGGAACGGAATCACATCGCGGATGTTCTGCATGCCGGTAACAAACAGGAGCAGGCGCTCGAATCCCAGGCCGAATCCGGCATGAGGGCAGGTTCCCCACCGTCTGGTATCCAGATACCACCAGAGGTTCTTTGTATCCATGCCCAGTTCATTGATGCGGTTCATGATCTTCTCGTAGGAAGGTTCCCTCTCGCTTCCGCCTATGATTTCTCCAATCTTCGGGAAGAGAACGTCCATTCCGCGGACAGTCTTGCCGTCTTCGTTCTGCTTCATGTAGAAAGCCTTGATCTCCTTAGGGAAATCGGTGAGTATTACAGGCTTTCCAAAGTGCTTTTCAACAAGGTATCTCTCGTGCTCGCTCTGAAGGTCGGTGCCCCAGTGAACCGGGAACTCGAACTTCTCTCCACTCTTTTCCAGAATGTCCACTGCCTCTGTGTAAGTGACTCTCTGGAAGGTAATTCCTACAACGCTCCTTAGCCTTTCTATCAGTCCCTTGTCGAACATGTCGTTGAGGAACTGGAGATCTTCCATGCAGTTGTCAAGAGCATACTGGACAAGATACTTTATAAAGTCCTCTGCAAGTTCCATGTTGTCGAAGTTGTCGTAGAAAGCCATCTCCGGCTCAATCATCCAGAACTCTGCCAAATGTCTTGGAGTGTTGGAGTTCTCAGCCCTGAAAGTAGGTCCGAATGTGTAGATCTTTCCAAGCGCCGTAGCTCCGAGTTCTCCTTCCAGCTGGCCGCTCACGGTAAGGGCTGTCTGCTTACCAAAGAAGTCTGTTGAGAAATCCACCTCTCCGGTTTCCTTGTCCAGCGGAATGTTCTTCAGGTCCATGGTTGTAACCTGGAACATCTCTCCCGCCCCCTCGCAGTCGCTCTCTGTAATCAGCGGAGTATGAAGGTAGAAGAAGCCGTGCTCGTTGAAATATTTGTGGATGGCAAAGGCCATGGCGTTGCGGATTCTCATCACGCATCCGAACGTGTTGGTTCTCATCCTTATATGTGCTATCTCGCGGAGGAATTCCATTGAATGGCCCTTCTTCTGCAACGGATAGTCTGCAGGATCCGCCTTTCCGTAAATCTCTATGCTGTCTGCCTGAACCTCCACGCTCTGGCCCTTTCCCATGCTCTCCACCAGCTTGCCTTTAACGCACAGGCAGGCACCGGTGGTAACGTCCTTGAGCTGCTCTTCCGTAAACTTCTGCCCGTCGCAAACAATCTGCATGTTGCGGATGGTGCTGCCATCGTTGAGAGCAATGAAACTAACGTTTTTGTTACCTCTCTTTGTCCTTACCCAACCCTTTACAATCACCTCTGAACCAGGCTGCTGGTCAAAAAGTTCCTTTATGCTTTTGCGAGTAAATTCACCCATAATCTTTCTCTTGAATTTATATTGTTTTCCTTTATATTTTCTTTTTCTCCGCGATGGTTATTTCACGTATTTTCTAATTGCGTCCGCCCATATCTTGTAGCCCTCCTGCGTAATGTGAAGGCCATCTCTTGTAATCTCAGGCCTGAGCACCTGCTCCGATGCCGGAAGAGCCAAGTCTGCCGGGCCGTTTGTAAGCATCAGAGGATAGAGGTTGATGAATGTAACATTCTCCTCCTTTGCCATCTTCTCCAACTTGGCGTTGATTTCAGAGAACATTGCTGTCTTGCCTGTAAGCAGACGGTAACGCTTGAAGCTCTCGTTTATAGGCAGAAGGCTCTGCAGATATATCTTTGTCTTAGGGCTTTCAGCCTTAATTCTGCGAACAACCCCGATTATGCCGTTAGCAATGGAATCTGCTGTAAGGTTGTGGCTTACGTCGTTGGCCCCGGTAAGGAAGAATATCTTCTTCGGATGCCCCGGAAGTATCTGGTCAAGACGTGCGTCTATGCCGCCGAACGTATCTCCGACAATTCCCCTGTTACGTATGGCACCGCCTTTCTTCTGAAGGGCTTTCTGTGTCTCCGGAAAATAGGTTTCCCACTTACCGCCCTCTGTAAGGGAGTTGCCAAGGAATACGATATCGTTCTCTGTTATAGGGCTATCCATATCAAATACGGCCTTCCTCTTGTAGTAATGGTCCGTATAGATTGGAGTAGCCTCCATGGCCTTCATGATGTTCTTTGGTATATCTGTGTTGTCTATCCTTCCGGCAAACATCCTGCTGCCTGCTCCAACTGCAAACACCGGTACCGGAATTCCGGTGTGACTCTTTGTAGACCAGCCGATTCTGGCCTGCTTGTTAAGGGTGTCTATTACCTCCTTCTTCTCATAATTCTCCACCTTGCCGTTAATCGCATCGTTGAATACGGTAAGGTCAAAAGTATATCCCCTCTCCCTTCCAAGCGCAAGTCCGCCTGTCTCGTGGTCTGCCGTAACCACAATGAGAGTCTCTTCCGGATGCTGCTTGTAGAACTCGTAGGCAACTGCTATGGCCTTGTCAAAATCTATAGTCTCGGTGATTACTCCGGCAGCGTTGTTGCTATGGGCTTCCCAGTCTATCTGACCACCCTCGCACATGATGAAGAATCCCTTTTCATCTGGATTGTACAGAAAATCTATGGCACTTTCAACTACCTGAGCCAAAGTCAATTCTCCATCCTTTCTAACTATAACCGGATGCAGGGCGCTATCTCTTCTCTTGTTGCCGTCCTGAAAGAGAAGCATCTTCTTGGCACCGGCTTTCTTGGCCTTGTAATCAGCCACTCCCAATGCCACCGTATAGCCAAATTTGTTAACCTTATTATAAATCCTTTCGGTGGCATCCTTTATTTCCTTGTCCCTTGTTCCCTGGAATCCTCCGCCTCCAAAGAAATCGAATCCGCTCTCCGGAAGCTGCATGGCAATGTCAAAATAACTGCTTCTCTTCTTGCTGTGTGCATAGAAACCTGCCGGTGTTGCATGGTCTATTGTCACCGATGTCATTATGCCTATCCTGTAGCCCAGCTCCTTGAGCTTGTAGGTTATCTGGGTAAGAGGTATGGAATCCGGATAAATGCCTACAGTTCCGTTATTTGCCTTGTAGCCGGAAGCCAAAGCCGTGGCTGCCGCGCTGGAACATGTAATTATGTTGGAAGCGGAATATGTCGTAGCCACTCCCATCACAGGGAACTTGGTAAAACCGAGAGCCGTGTTGGAAATCTTTCCGTCTTTCTGCGCAAGATATGCCTCAGTCAAGGAAACATGGGCAAGGCCCATACCGTCTCCAATAAAGAGGAAAACGTACTTTGCCTTCTCAGGCTTGGCGTTCTCCGCTTTCTTGTCCTGGGCGTATAATGTTGAAATTACGAAGAGTACGGCCATCATCAAGGCCGCTGTCTTTCTTAGAAATCTTCTGGAATCCATACTTTTGCAGATAAAGTTCTTCAAACGTACAAATTTACAAAAATTTTGTGCCGTTAGCGAAAAAGAAACGCCGGCGTTTCGGCCGGCGTTCCATTTTTTACTTCATCCTTAAGATTAGTTTGCTTCTCTCTGGCGAGCTACATACAGAATCTTGAGGGCGGAACAACGTCTGAGTTCCTGTTTGATATCCGTGATGATACCCATGCGGACATTCTCATCAGCCTTCAGTGCAACGGTCATAGCCTCACGCTCGCCCTCGGAGATGGACTCTCTTTCAGCGGCGATGAAGTCACGGATCTCGTTGACTGTCTTGTAGGAGTCGTTCAGCTGGATTCGGGAATCAGTTCCGTACTGAGCCTGCTTGGAAGGGATAGGAGCTCCCACATAGATGTAGGAAGTCAGGTCCTTTCTCTCAAGCTTGGTGTTCTCGGTTGCTGCAGGCAGCTTAACCTGAACGAGCTTGTCGGTCTGGCGGAACGATGTCGATATCATAAAGAAGAACAGGAGCATGAACACGATATCCGGAAGGGATGCCGTGCTGATTGCAGGTGCGGATTTCTTACCGCCTTTTCTAAATCTTCCCATTACGATACCTCCTTACTTTTTACCTTTTGAAACGTCCTTAGGCTCTGCCTCGGAAATGTTCTGAGGAATAGCCTCCTTGACAATTTTCTGATGATCTTCGTCCAACTGGGCGTATTTCTTTCCATAACGTTGAGTGGAGAACTGGTCTCTTAGCTCGTTGATTGCTCTCACAATCTCGTTCTGTACCTGAATGTACGTGTTGTACAAAGTTCCCTTATCGTTCTGCAAAGAAACCACACCTTTGGATACCGGATAATTGCCCAGACCCTTGATAGCCTTAACTTCCTTCTCAGGCATGTTAGGGTTATCGGTAGGATTGCTGAGCATCTCAACTATCTTATCCTTTATCTGGCTAACGTCAGTCGGTGAGGATCCAACCATAATCTTGTCCTGTGAATTGATCTTCACAACGATGATATTTCTACGGTTGATCTTCACGTCTTCCTGCTGCTGATTCTCTTCCGGCATAGGAGGGAGTTTTCTGGAAATTCCCTTGTCCACATCCATAGTTGTGGTAATGAGGAAGAACACCAAAAGCAAGAAAGCTATGTCCGCCTGACTGGAAGCGTTGATGTCGGGTGTCTTTCTAGCCATTTTTTCTTTTCTGTTTTAAGACTTTCTCCTTAACAAGCTGCCGAAGATTGTAACAAGGATAGCTACAACCAGCAGGATTATGGACATGATGAGGACAGTGTCCGTCATCTTCAAAGTGCCATGAGTTGGCTCGGCAACGCTTGATGACAGGCTTACTGGATTGCCAGAGGCAAGCAAGTAAGAAATCACCAGAGCACCAAGGAAGACACAAATGTTGACAAGTGTCTTCTTGCCGCCTCTTCCGCTACGGTATACCATTGGCAGGAATATAGCCAACACTATAGCGATAGCCAGAAGGATGTATGCCCAGTTCAATATCGTGGAAACCATTGTTCCGTCACCGGTTCCCTTGTTCAGGAAGAGGAACGCAACACCGATAACCACTGATATGGCTAACAGTACATACAATATGAGTTTTGATTTGTTCTTCATTTTGCTCTAATTGATTTACTTCTTGTTGTATTTGGTGAGAATATCTACAAAGTTGATGGATGCGTCCTCCATTGAGTTAACCAGGGAGTCGATCTTTGCAACGATAATGTTGTAGAAAATCTGAAGGATGATAGCAACGATCAAACCGGCGATGGTTGTAATCAAAGCCACCTTGATACCACCTGCTACAACGGTTGGAGAAATATCACCAGCAGCCTCGATAGCGTCGAATGCGCCGAC
>JAFZMA010000157.1 GCA_017551215.1 Bacteroidales bacterium
ACGCTTGGTTCTACTCACCGTTAGGGTGAGTGTAGAGAGGAAGGTCAAGGTTAGGGCGTATAAGCGCACTAAGAATGGCCGAATCGAAAAGATCCACAGCCACTATCGTAGAATGAGAGTAATCTAGGATAGAAGAGGCTGCGTTCTTGCCGAAAGGCGCACTGCTCTATCCCCTCGGTTTTTATTTAAACTATTGATGTGGGTGGCCATCATTCCCACTCTATTGTTGCAGGTGGTTTGGAGGAAATGTCGTAGCAAACGCGGTTTACGCCTTTGACTTTGTTTATAATCTCGTTTGAGACTTTTGCCAGGAATTCGTACGGGATGTGGACCCAATCCGCTGTCATTCCGTCATTTGAGACGACGGCTCTGAGGGCTATTGTGTACTCGTATGTTCTCTCGTCTCCCATTACGCCCACGCTTCTTACAGGGAGTAGAATAGTACCTGCCTGCCAGATGGCATCGTACAGAGGTATGAGCCTTTTTCCGGACTGGGGTGCAAAAATTGGGTGCAATTCCGGATCTTCTGCCGCAAATCCGTTGGATGCCGGAGGAAGCTCCGTCATATAAGACCTGAGATTGGATATGAAGATGTGGTCTGCCTCCTTGAGGATGTCCAGCTTTTCTTTTGTGACTTCTCCCAACACTCTGATACCCAGACCTGGACCAGGGAAAGGATGCCTTGAGATGAGTTCCCGTTTGATGCCAAGCGCCCTGCCGGTTCTTCTTACCTCGTCCTTGAAGAGGGAACGGAGCGGCTCGACAATCTTGAGGTTCATCTTCTCCGGCAGTCCGCCAACGTTGTGGTGAGACTTGATTGTGGCAGATGGGCCTTTTACGCTGCTGGATTCAATCACATCCGGATAGATAGTGCCTTGTGCCAGCCACTTGGCGTTCTTTATCTTCTGAGCTTCCGCATCGAATACTTCTATGAACGTGCGGCCGATGGCCTTGCGCTTGCCCTCCGGCTCGGAAATACCCTTGAGCGCATCCAGGAAACGGTCTGCGGCTTTTACACCTACAACGTTGAGTCCCATATCCTTGTACTGCTCCAGCACATCCTCGAACTCGTTCTTTCTCAAAAGTCCGTTGTCCACGAAAATGCAGTGGAGCCGGCTTCCGATAGCCTTGTTAAGCAGCACTGCGGCGACGGAAGAATCCACTCCGCCGCTAAGGCCAAGAATAACCTCGTCATCGCCGAGCTTAGCCTTGAGGTCCTTTACGGTAGCCTCTATGAAAGATTCGGTTGTCCAGTCTCCCTTGCAGCCGCAAATGCTTTTAACAAAGTTTCTTAGCATTATCCCGCCAAACTCTGTGTGGAACACTTCCGGATGGAACTGGAAGGCATAAATCCTTTTCTCGGCGATTTTATATGCCGCATTCATGACTGTTGGGGTGGAAGCAATCAGCTCCGCCCCCGCCGGGAGTTTAGTGATGGAATCCCCGTGGCTCATCCAAACCTGAGAGGTCTTTGGCACATCCTTGAATATCGGTTCATTTTCCTCAGCGACAGTAAGTTCTGCCCTTCCGTATTCTCTTGTATTTGAGGCTTCAACAGCTCCGCCGCCAGTGTGGGCGATGTATTGGGCTCCATAGCAGATGCCCAGAATCGGCAGCCTGCCTTCAAAATCGCTGAGATTTACCTTGGGGCTCTGTTCATCCCTTACGGAAAACGGGCTTCCTGAGAGAATTATACCCTTTACGTCTTCCGGAATGGTTTTGTTCTCCGGGTTGGAGAAAGGGAACTTGTTGAAAGGATAGATTTCGCAGTAAACATCCAGCTCCCTGACTCTCCTGCCTATGACCTGAGTCACCTGGGAACCGAAATCAAGTATGATTATTCTCTCCATTGATGTATGATTGATGAGGCTGCGCAAAGATAAGGTATTTTTATAATTTTCTCGCTTCGCTCGCAAGATAGGCTGCATCTCGGAAAATTGAACAAGTTCATTTTCGCTCGATTTGCACTATCTTTGCGGCCGTTATGCAAAACATAAGGAATATAGCTATTGTGGCCCATGTGGACCACGGAAAGACCACGCTCGTGGACAAGATGATAGCCCAGGCCAAGGTGACTAGGGAAAGCGAGAAGAATCCGGGCCAGCTCCTTCTGGACAACAACGATCTGGAAAGGGAAAGGGGAATCACCATCCTGTCAAAGAATGTGAGCGTGCCGTACAAAGGGTACAAAATCAACATCATAGATACTCCGGGCCATGCCGACTTTGGTGGAGAGGTGGAGAGAGTTCTCAATATGGCGGACGGCGTGCTTCTGCTGGTAGACGCGTTTGAGGGCTGCATGCCGCAGACCCGTTTTGTGCTGCAGAAGGCCCTGGAGCTGGGAAAGAAGCCGCTTGTAGTCATTAATAAGGTAGACAAGCTCAACTGCCGTCCGGAGGAGGTGAACGACCAGGTGTTCGAACTCATGTTCAATCTAAACGCCAACGATGACCAGCTGAACTTCAAGACTGTTTACGGCTGCGCCAAGCAGGGCTGGATGAGCCTGGACTGGAGAAAGCCGACCACGGACCTGACAACCCTTATGGACCTTATCATCAGCGAGATACCAGGCCCGGAACAGGACCTTGAAGGAACCCCGCAGATGCTGATATCCTCCCTGGAATACTCTCCTTACGTTGGCCGTATAGCCGTTGGAAGGGTGAAAAGGGGAATACTCAAGGCAGGCCAGGAAATCACGCTCTGCCACAGAGACGGAACCCAGGTCCGCCAGAGAATCAAGGACCTGATGGTGTTTACCGGAATAGAGAAAACCAAGGCAGAGAGCGTTGGCAGCGGAGATATCTGCGCTGTTGTAGGCATAGAGGGATTTGAGATAGGTGATACCATCGCTGACCATGAAAACCCTGAACCACTGCCTCCTATCACTATAGACGAGCCTACAATGAGCATGCTTTTCTGCATCAACGATTCACCTTTCTTTGGAAGGGATGGCAAATATGTCACTTCCCGCCACCTGAAGGAAAGGCTGGACAAGGAGCTGGAAAAGAATCTGGCTCTGAGGGTGAAGCCGGGCAAGACTTCAGACTCGTTCATAGTTTACGGAAGAGGTGTGCTTCATCTGTCCATTCTCATCGAGACCATGCGAAGAGAGGGCTTTGAGCTTCAGATAGGGCAGCCAAAGGTCATAGACAAGAACATCAACGGCACCCGCTGCGAGCCGGTAGAGCACCTTATAATAGATGTGCCGGAGGAATATGTAGGCCGCGCCATAGAGATGACAACCCGCCGCAAGGGTGCTCTGCTGCACATGGACCATCGCGGAGACAGAGTGCATCTGGACTTTGACATACCTTCCAGAGGCATCATAGGATTGAGGAGCAACCTCATCACCGCCACTTCCGGAGAGGCCATAATGGCTCACCGGTTCAAGGACTATGAGCCTTACAAGGGGGAGATTGAAAAGAGGACAAACGGCTCTCTGGTGGCTCTGGAGACGGGTCAGGCCATAGCTTACTCAATGTGGAAGCTGCTGGACAGGGGCAAATGGATTATCAATCCGGGAGAGGATGTTTATGCCGGACAGGTTGTGGGAGAGTACACCCGCGCAATGGACCTCAACGTGAACGTGTGCATCAAGAAAAAACTTACGAACGTAAGAGCCTCTGGTTCAGACGAGAAGGCCATACTTCCGCCGCCTATGCAGTTCACTTTGGAAGAAATGCTGGAATATATCCAGGACGACGAGCTTGTGGAGGTTACCCCTAAGCATCTGAGAATCCGCAAGATTTATCTGGACGAGAACGAGCGCAAGAGACACCGTATGCAGGGGCAGTAGTCTTTTTATCTTGCATTTTGTAAAAAAGTTAGTATATTTGCGCCCCCTATGGATTACAAGATTCACATAAGCGGACTTGCCCAAGGAAAGTATGAGTACGAGTTTCCTGTAAAGGGAGATTTGTTCAGGGAGTTTGGAAACCAGCAGGTTATAGATGCGGATGTAACCGCAAACGTGACTCTGGAAAAGGGCAGCGGCTGGATGAATGCCCATCTGAAAGGCTCGGGAAAGGTTACGGTGGAGTGCGACAGATGCCTTGAGAATGTGGATGTTCCGGTAGACTTTGACGCCAGTCTTGCAATCCGTGCGGCCTCTCTGGGAGAGGATGAGGAAGACTCGGACGAGTTTATAATTGTAGATCCGTCTGACTCTGAGGTTGATCTGAAGCAGTTCATTTATGACTATATCTGCGTGAACCTGCCTCTGATCAGCCGCCATCCGGAAGGGGAATGCAACCCGGAAATGCTTGCAAGGATAGAGGCCTTGAAAGCAGGGCAAAATAAGAAACAAGAAACAGAAAACTATTCTCCGTTCAGTGGCCTGAAGGATTTGTTGGACAAGAACGGGAAAAAGAAATAGAGTGTAAAATTTTAAAAATAATAAGAGATGGCACATCCTAAACACAAGATCTCCAAGCAGAGGAGAGACAAGAGAAGAACACATGACAAGGCAGAACTGCCTACACTGTCAACCTGTTCCAACTGCGGTGCTACTGTTATGTATCATCATGTTTGCCCTGAGTGCGGTTACTACCGCGGACGTCTGGTCATAGCAAAGGACAATGCATAACAAGCCAAAGGCCATAATCACAGGTATCGAGGCCTATATTCCTGATTATGTGCTGACAAACCAGGAGCTCTCGACCATGGTGGATACCTCGGACGAATGGATAATGTCCAGGGTAGGCATCAGGGAGAGGCGTATCCTTAGGGAAGATGGTCTGGGAACATCCTTCATGGCTTCCATAGCCGTGCAGAGGCTGCTAAAGGCTACCTACACAGATCCGTCTGAGGTTCAGATGCTTGTATGCCATACCGTTACACCGGATATGGTATTCACGGCTACCTCAAACATCATCTGCGATAAAGTCGGCATAAAGAATGCCTGGGGTTATGACACCAATGCAGGTTGCAGTGGCTTCCTGTTCACTTTTGAGACGGTTCGCCGTTTCATAGAAACAGGAGAATACAAGAAAATCGTGCTGGTTTGCGGAGAGAGAATGAGCAGTATCGTCAATTATGAGGACCGTACAACATGTCCTCTGTTCGGAGACGCTGCCGTAGCTCTCATGATAGAGCCAAGTGAGGATCCGGACCTGGGATTCCAGGATTCTATCCTTCATGTAGACGGCATTGGCAGAAGATATCTGTATCAGACTGCCGGCGGAAGTCTCTACCCTGCAAGCCACGATAATGTGGACAAGCGTATGCACTTCATCCATCAGGAAGGGCAGGGCGTATTCAAGTATGCCGTAGTCAACATGGCAGACGTATCTGAAGAGATGATGAAACGCCATAACCTTAAGGCTGAGGATATTGCATACCTGGTTCCTCATCAGGCTAACCTTAGAATCATAGATGCCACCGCCAGAAGGATGGGTCTTCCTAAAGAGAAGGTGCTCATTAACATAGAACGCTTCGGCAACACGGCGGGAACGTCTATCCCTCTTGCAATCTGGGATTTCAAGTCCAAGTTCAAGAAGGGAGATAACCTGATCCTGAGCGCGTTCGGGGCGGGCTTCACCTGGGGCAGCATCTTCTACAGGTGGGCGTACTAAGAAAGCACGAGAAGGTTTGGTCCTATAGTTCAACGGATAGAACGGAAGTTTCCTAAACTTCAAATCTGGGTTCGATTCCCGGTGGGACTACTAAACGGACGGATTTTTTCCGCCCGTTTTTCTTTTAAATCCCAAGTACAATGTCTGGAGTTATGTCCAACTTTACTGCAATTGTACGTGCCTGTTTTAGAGTTGGTTCACATTTGCCGGAAAGCATTTCGCTTATTTTGGACTGATTCATTCCGAGAAGTTTGGCAAGGGCGCACTGAGACAAGCCCATATCGAGCATTCTGAGTTTGATTACATCGATAAGAGAAGGCCTGTTGATCGGATAATGCTCATCTTCATAATCTGATACCAATTCGGATAACAGATCAAGTTCAATGAAGTTCTTGTCATCTTCTAAAGTGTTATCATCAACTATCTTAATGAGCTCTTCAATTCTTTGCATAGCAGCATTATACTGCTTTTCGTTTACAATTCTTGCCATAACTCAAATGTTTTGAATGTCAGCGATATTGTCATATTCGGCGTGTGTTCCTATAAAACGTATGAAGACAGTTTGGGCTTTAAACCACACAAAAGCAATCAATCTGTATTTCCCCCCTCCAATGTTAAAAACTATTCTCTTATTCCCAACGTAGTCTGCGGAACTGTATGTAGTTTTAACTTGAGCAAAATTGTACCACCTAGCCTTTGACGTTTTCCTATACCAGTCGCATAAAGATACTTCAGCTTCCTTATGCTTTGAATAATAGGTAGTTATTGTCTTTTTTGAAACGATTCTCATTTCGGGCATGTGCAAATTTAATATAAAATTCTAAAATTCAAATAAAAATTCTAATTATTAGAAATTTATTTGTTCAGGCCTTCCTGGAATCCTTCTGTGAAAGCAGCCCAGTTGGAGACTAGTTCGAGGGTAAACCAGGTGACTACTGCCACAACTGCCAGCCAGATGATTTTCTTTCTGTTTTCCTTAAAGAATGTTTTTACCAGGCTCCAGAAGCTCTGATTGTTGTTCTGCATGTTGCTGTCTTGTGAGTTACTTTTTTGTGTTTTCATAATGTGAAAGTTTACCGTTAGTTATTGATTTTAATGCATCAGTTATTTTATGTTGGCTTGCAATTTAGGCCGATGAGAGATAAGGGCGGTTGCCAAACGGTAAATAAATTTGATTACTTTTGAAGAAATTGCTAATCCTGAGATTGTGTAAACGTAAACCTAGCTCCAGGAGTTATGCGTATATGTTTTAAACGTGTATCAACTAGTTGAAATATAAAGAGTTGTAGATCTTTTGACATGGAAGTAAAGAATATAGTCGTATTGGGCAGGCGTAATGCCGGAAAGAGTTCCCTGGTAAATCTCTTGACAGGGCAGAATGTGTCTATAGTTTCCGAGGTTGCGGGAACAACAACGGATCCCGTGCGCAAGCGGATGGAGATTAAGGGTGTGGGGCCGTGCAACATCATAGACACTGCTGGAGTGGACGATGGTGGAGAGGTTGGACGTTTGCGCTCTGACCGCAGTATCAGCGAGTTATCCGGGGCGGATCTTGCGCTTGTGGTCTTTACGGGAAACGTTTTTGGAGATTACGAAAGGACTCTGGCAGATGAACTGAAAAAGAGGGATGTACCGTTTATACTGGTTCACAACAAGGAAGACGAGAGCCCTTTGGAGGAGCCTTTGAGGACAAGTCTCAGCGATGAGTTCAATTGCCCGGTATTGAGGTTTACCTGCCTTAAGAATCTGAGCGGCATTTATATTGACGACCTTACCCGCTTTGTTGCCGAGGCTTTGAAGAAATCCGGAGAATCTGAAACGGAACTGGTTCCCAAGAGGCTGGCCGGAGAAGGGGACAGGGTGCTGCTGGTTTGCCCTATAGATGCCGGGGCTCCTGAGGGAAGGCTCATCCTGCCGCAGGTGAAAGTACTTCGTAATCTTCTGGACAACAGGGTGGTAGTGACCGTCATTCAACCGAGCCAACTGAAAGACATCTTCCCAGATGAGAAATTTAAGGTTGTTATTACGGACAGCCAGGCTTTTTCAGAAGTGTCCAAGGCAGTGCCGGATGGGATTCCGGTTGGGAGCTTCAGCATTCTGTTTGCACGCCTTAAGGGACCGTTTACGCTGTTTCTGGAATCTGTACGGGCAATAGACAGTCTCAAGGACGGGGACAAGGTACTGATTCTGGAATCCTGTACCCACAGGGCAAGTTGCGACGATATAGGCAGGGTGAAGATTCCTCAGATGCTGAAGGCTTATACTGGTAAAGACCTTCGGTTTGAATTTGTCAGCGGCCTTGATCCAATTCCGGGTATGCAGGATGGTTATCCGGATAAAACGTTTAATTACGCCCTGGCAATCCAATGCGGAGGGTGCATGTCAACCGCACGGCAGATCCAGTCGAGGGCGGCAGCCATCGCTGAGCAAAAAATTCCTGTTACCAATTATGGACTTGCAATAGCTTATTCAAAAGGGCTTTTTTCTAACTCTAATTTCAGGGATTTTCTGAAAATCGTCTCCGATTAATACAAATTCAGGGAATTTTCTATATTTTTGTGATTCCCCCGTCCAAATATGCTCGGGTTTTCAATTTTACTGCAAACAAATAGTAACAACAATAAATTATAAGACGATGTCAGAAGTAAAAAGAGTTTACCGCTTTGGCGGTGTAAATGCCGATGGTGACGGCTCTATGCGTAACCTACTGGGCGGAAAGGGAGCTAACCTTGCAGAAATGTGCAAGCTCGGAATCCCTGTACCGGCTGGTTTCACTATCACCACAGACACTTGCAACGAGTATTACGATCTGGGATGCAAGTTCCCGGAAGGCCTTGAGGCAGAAGTAAATGCAGCTCTTGAAGCAACAGAGCAGATTATGGGCCGTAAGTTCGGAGACCCTAAGAATCCTCTGCTGGTTTCCTGCCGTAGCGGTGCCAGAAGTTCAATGCCTGGTATGATGGAGACCGTTCTGAATATCGGTCTTTGCTCAGAGACCATCCCTGGCCTTATCGAGGCAACAAAGAACCCAAGATTCGTATACGATGCATACAGACGTCTGATTATGATGTACTCTGACGTTGTTATGGAGAAGGCAGAGGGCATCGAGCCTGCAGACGGAAACGGAATCCGCCAGCAGCTGGACCGTATGCTTGCAAAGGTAAAGGCAGAGAAGGGCTATGCATCTGATACTGACCTTACTGAGGATGATCTGAAGGCTCTCTGCGAGGACTTCAAGATAAGGGTAAAGCAGGAGCTCGGCAAGCCATTCCCGGATAACGCTATGGATCAGCTCTGGGGTGGTATTGCAGCCGTTTTCAAATCCTGGAACGGAAAGAGGGCAGTTTCCTACAGAAAGATTGAGGGAATTCCAGACACTTGGGGAACAGCAGTTTCTGTACAGAGTATGGTATTCGGAAACATGGGAGAGAACTCCGCAACCGGTGTTGCTTTCTCACGTAACCCTGCAACCGGAGAGAACAAGTTCTACGGCGAGTGGCTGATCAACGCTCAGGGAGAGGACGTTGTGGCTGGTATCCGCACACCTAACCCTCTGAACGACGCTACAAAGAGCGAGCACAACCAGCATCTCCTCTCTCTGGAGAAGGCTATGCCGGATGTTTACGAGCAGCTTAACACCATTCAGCACAATCTTGAGCAGCACTTCCACGATATGCAGGACCTTGAGTTCACCATTCAGGACGGAAAGCTCTGGATGCTCCAGTGCCGTGTAGGTAAGAGAACCGGTCTGGCAGCTCTGAATATGGCCATGGACATGCTTGCAGAGGGACTCATCGATGAGAAGACTGCAGTTATGAGAGTTGCTCCTAAGCAGCTGGATGAGATACTTCACCCAATCCTGGATGCTACCCAGGAAAAGAAGTTTACCCCTGTGGCTCACGGACTTCCAGCAGGCCCTGGTGGATCTGTAGGAAGAATCGTCTTCACTCCGGAGGCTGCTGTTGAGGCTGCCAAAAGAAAGGAGAAGGTTATTCTTGTCCGCGAGGAGACCAACCCTGAGGACGTAGAGGGTATGAGGGCTGCAGACGGCCTTCTGACCGCAAGAGGAGGTATGACTTCCCACGCTGCTCTGGTTGCAAGAGGATGGGGCAAGTGCTGTATCGTAGGATGCGACGCCGTTCACATCAACATGCTTACCAGAACTATGACAATCGGCGACAAGGCTTACAAGGAAGGAGACGTATTCTCCCTCAACGGAATTCGCGGACTTGTTTATGATGAGGCAGTTCCAACTATCAACGCTTCAGAGAACAAGAGCTTCATAGACTATATGAAGATTGTGGACAAGTACCGTGTCCTTGGTGTAAGAACCAACGCAGATAACCCGGACGATGCTCAGACAGCCCTCAACTTTGGTGCCGAGGGAATCGGCCTGTTCCGTATCGAGCACATGTTCTACGGAAAGAACTCCGAGGAGCCTCTGGCTAAGCTGAGAAAGATGATCCTTTCCAACACTCCGGCCGAGAGAAAGATGGCTCTGGACGAGCTGGAACCATACGTAACTGCTTCTGTAAGAGCAACAATGAAGGTCATGGACGGCAAACCAGTTACCTTCCGTCTGCTGGACCCTCCATTGCATGAGTTCGTTCCTCAGTCCGCTGAGAAGAGACAGGAACTTGCCAACGCTCTCCACATCACTCTTGAGGACGTTGCAAAGAGAGGCGAGGCTCTCCATGAGGTTAACCCTATGATGGGTCATCGCGGAGTAAGACTTGGTATCTCTTATCCTGAGATTTCTGAAATGCAGTTCAGGGCAATCTTCACCGCTACGGCACAGCTTATCAACGAGGGCTATCATCCGCAGCCTGAGATCATGATCCCTGTAACTATCTCTTACAAGGAGCTTAACGATCAGAAGGCAATCTGCGAGAAGGCTTACGATCAGGTTTACAAGCAGACCGGAATCGAGATCAAGTACCTCTTCGGAACAATGATCGAGATCCCTCGTGCAGCCATCATGGCAGACCGCATGGCAAGAACAGCACAGTTCTTCTCATTCGGAACCAACGACCTCACCCAGATGACCTTCGGTTTCTCAAGAGACGACGTTGGCGGATTTATGCAGGACTACATAGATAAGAAGATTATCGCTTCCGATCCATTCCAGAGCATTGACCCTCATTCTGTTGGAAAACTCGTGGAGATGGGTGTAAAGGGTGGACGCACTACCAATCCTAACCTTAAGTGCGGTGTCTGCGGAGAGCATGGTGGAGACCCTGCTTCCGTAGAACTCTTCCACAAGTTCGGAATGAACTACGTATCCTGCTCACCGTTCCGCGTTCCAATCGCACGCCTTGCAGCTGCCCAGGCAGCCATCAAGAGCTATAAGTAGCAGAAAATCAAATCGCTGAGAATAATACTCAGCGATGGATTAAACCAAAGGCCCGGAAAAATCCGGGCCTTTATTCTTGTTGAGAAACAACAGTTTTACAGCTTCTTGCCGGCCAGTTCGCTGAGGCGGCTCCTTTCTCCCATGATCAGGTTCACGTGCTCAAAGAGCTTTTCTCCGTAAAGCTTGTCGCTGATGTGGGTGAGGCCGTTGGAATATTTGTCCAGATACGGCTGGTCAATCTGCTGGACATCACCGGTAAAGACAATCTTGGTTCCCTCTCCGGCACGGGTGATTATGGTCTTGACCTCGTGAGGAGTGAGGTTCTGAGCCTCATCGATGATGAAAAATGTCTTCTGGAGGCTTCTTCCCCTGATATAGGCGAGAGGGGAGATTTCCAGCTTCTTGGTCCTTATCATCTCCTCTATCTTGATGTTTTCCTTGGACGAGATGCCGAAGTTCTTCTTTATGACGGCAATGTTGTCATAAAGAGGCTGCATGAACGGAGCCAGTTTGTCCTGGACATCTCCCGGCAGGAAGCCCATCTCCTCGTTCTGGAGGGTGATGACAGGCCTTGCCACCAGAATCTGTTCGTAATGGTCTGCCTGGGCAAGAGCTCCGGCAACAGCCAGCAGTGTCTTTCCGGTTCCGGCGGTTCCTGTAAGAGACACAAGCTCAACGTCTTTGTTCATGACGGCATCCATGGCGAACACCTGCTCCTCGTTCCTTGGAGAAACGCCGTACTGGGTCTGAGGAAGCACCCTTACCACCTTTCCGGTGCGGGCATCGAATCGTGCAAGGATGATGTAATCGCGAATAGGATCCCGGTCTTCTCCGTTCATGTTCAGGTATTCGTCCTCGCCGTTGTTAGGATCTACATCCACGTGTGTAGTAGGAATTCTGAACAGTTGGTTGAAAGCCGGTTTGGTGTTGAGTTTCAGGTCTTTGAAATCCACTCCGTCTCCGTTCATCAGGGTGTGGATGGCTTTCAGAGGAACGTTTGTCAGCGGGATTACGCGGTCGTAATCCTGTGTGAATTTCTCCTCTCGGATATGGTCGTTGAGGTAGTCCTGAGTGAACATTCCCAGTGCCTTGGCCTTAAGGCGGAGGTTAACGTCCTTAGTTACAAGGCATACGGTGCGGTCCGGATTCTGCTGCTTGTACCAGATTGCCGTTGCAAGAATCCTATGGTCCGGAACGTCGTTGCTGAAGCAGTCCGCCAATTCCTTAGGGAACGGCCGGTTAAGTGATATGATAATCGTACCCATCCCCGGACCCAGGGAAAAGCCCTTTTCCGGATCATAGAGCTTGTGCTCGGAAATCTCGTCTGCCTTGCGGACAAACTCGCGCGCGTTGTAGTTGATAGTGCCGTCTCCTTTCTTGAACTTGTCCAGTTCCTCTATAACGGCCAACGGAATCACCAGGTCGTTCTCCTGGAACTTGAAAATGGAGCGCCAGTCGTGAAGCAGAACATTGGTATCCAGCACGAAAATCTTTGGAAGTCTGGTCTTTACCTTGATAACCTGCTCCAGGCCGCCGAGGTTGTTGCTCTTGCCCTTGGTCTTGCTTACGGCCTTTGCCTTAGCCCTGCTCTTTGTAGTTTTAGCGGTAGTGCTTTTCCTTCTGTCCGTCTTAGTCTCTTTCATATTGAATGTTTTTTGATTTTTACTCAGCGATGATTATTTCTTGTTTTCCACACACCATTGGTGAGCGGCGGTGAACATCTTTATCCACGGCGTAACCTGGTCTGAGGCTTTTCTGCTATCTGGGTAATAAGCCCAGTTCCAAGGCCTTATGCAGCGCTCAGGATGAGGCATCATGGCAAGGTGCCTTCCGTCCGGGGAGCAGACACCCGCAATGCCGAACGGAGAACCGTTAGGATTTGCAGGGTACTTGTCGTATGAATAGCGGAGGGCAATATCCATATCCGGAGTCTTGCCGTCCGATGAACGTTCTATGTGCTGGGCAGGGAAGCTGAACCGTCCCTCTCCGTGAGCCACCCAGATTCCCAACTTGCTCCCTTGCAGGCCTTTAAGCAAAATGGACGAACTGCGTGGAACCTCAACTCCCACGAATCCGCTCTCGAACTTACGGGAAATGTTGTGCAGCAGCTTAGGGGAACGCTCCCTGTTATTTGGAGTAATCAGCCCAAGTTCCGCCATAAGCTGGCATCCGTTGCAGATGCCAAGAGATAGCGTGTCTTTCCTGGCGTAGAAATCGTTTAACGCCTTGTTAGCCTTCTCGTTGTAGAGGAAGGCGCCGGCCCAGCCCTTGGCGCTTCCAAGCGTATCCGCATTGGAGAAACCTCCCACGAACACAATCATCTGCACGTTCTTTAGGTTTTCCCTTCCGCTGGTAAGGTCTGTCATGTGGACATCCTTGACACGGAATCCCGCCAAATGCAGGCACCATGCCATTTCCCGGTCTCCGTTACTGCCTTTCTCTCTGATGATTGCAGCAACAGGGGTATGTATTTTTATTGCCCCAGCGGCTTTCTTTTTTACAAGTGTTTCTGTAGGAGTTTTGCATGAAGAAAGCTTTCCGTCAAAACCCTTCGGGAACTTGTACTCAAGCGGTTGCTTCTTAAAGTTTGTGGCTCTGGCCTTGGCACAGGCAGCGTTTGTCTGGCGCATCTCCATCAGATATGAAGTGGAGTACCAGACATCCCGCATCTTGTCTATGTCTATCTTGTACGTTCCCAGGATGTTCAGATATCTCTTGAGATTTGCAGATGATGATTTTCCCTTTGTGGCTGGAACGTAGCGTCCAATTTGCATTGCAGTAACTCCCTCAGGGTGAGCCTTATCTGCAAAACCTTCAAGAATCTTCTCAACGTTTCTCAGCTTGCTGTCTGCAATCTGGAGCACTACTCCCGGCCGTTCGCTGAAGAAGAACTCCGTAACAGGAAGGCCTGCGCAGAGGAGATCAATACCGCCTCTACGGTTTGCAAAGCACATCTCCAGAAGGGAGGTTATCAAACCGCCGGCTCCGATATCATGTCCGGCAAGTATAAGCCGTTCTTTCACAAGATGTTGTACGGCATCAAAGCAAAGCTTGAAATATCCGGCATCGTCCACATCCGGAGCCTTGTCTCCAATCTGTCCCAGAGCCTGGGCAAAAGCGCTTCCGCCCAGTTCAGGCGCCGTACGGCTAAACGGGATGAATACGATGGAACTCTTCTTAACGTCCTTTAGCACAGGAGAAACCGTATTGTTAACATCCTCAACCGGAGCCGCTGCGGAAATAATCACCGTTCCAGGAGCAAGCACCTTCTCTCCGTCCGGATAGGTCTGCGTCATGCTCATGGAGTCCTTGCCGGTTGGAACATTCACGCCAAGTTCAACGGCAAAATCGCTCACGGCCTTAACCGCCTTGTAGAGCCTTGCGTCTTCTCCGCGGTTCCTGCTCGGCCACATCCAGTTGGCGGAAAGGGAAACGCCCTTGAGCCCGTCGTTCAGAGGAGCCCATACGATATTTGTAAGTGCCTCTGCCACAGATAATCTGCTGCCGGCGGCTGAGTCTATCAGTCCGGCAACGGGAGCATGTCCCAGAGATGTGGCAATGCCTTCCTTGTTGTCATATCCAATGGCTGTCACCGCCATGTCGTTAAGCGGAAGCTGGATCTCTCCGCAGCACTGCTGCAGGGCAATCAGTCCGGTCACCGAGCGGTCCACCTTATCCGTAAGCCAGTCCTTGCAGGCCACGCTTTCCAGCCGCAGAACTTTCTCAAGGTAATCGGTGAACTTGCTTGCGCTGAATTTCAGTGGGTTAAAGCGGTACTCGGCCGTTTCTCCCTCCATAAATGTCTTAGGCGCGCTGCCGAACATGTCGCTCATCTGCAGGTCAATGGCGCTCTCGCCCTTTTTCTCGTCGCGGAGTAAAAACCTGTGGTCATCCGTTACCTCTCCAATTTCATAGAAAGGAGCCCTTTCTCTCTCGGCGATGTTTTTGAGCAGGGCCACATCTTTCTGCTTGAGTGCCAGGCCCATGCGCTCCTGACTCTCGTTGCCGATGATTTCCTTCAGGCTGAGGGTTGGGTCGCCGATAGGGAGTTTGCTGATGTCCACCTTGCCTCCGGTTTCCTCCACCAGTTCGGAAAGGCAGTTCAGGTGGCCGCCGGCTCCGTGATCATGGACTGAGACTATCGGGTTGCTGTCCATCTCACTAAGGGCCCTGATGGCATTGTAATCCCTCTTCTGCATCTCGGCGTTTGCCCTCTGTATAGCATTGAGTTCTATGGTGTTGCCGTATTGGCCCGTGTTCACGCTGCTGACTGCTCCGCCGCCCATTCCTATGCGGTAGTTGTCTCCGCCCAGGAGCACCAGACGGTCTCCTTTGCAAGGAACTTCTTTGGCCGCATCCGCTTTCTTGGCAAAGCCCACGCCACCGGCCAGCATAATCACTTTGTCATAGCCGAACTTAGGGTTGTCTTTCTCCGTACCCTTCTGTTTTTGAGCGTGTTCAAAAGTAAGCACAGAGCCGCAGATAATAGGCTGCCCGAACTTGTTTCCAAAGTCGCTGGCTCCGTTGGATGCCTTAGTCAGAATCTCCTCCGGGCTCTGGTACAGCCACTTGCGCGGCTGGCCCTTCTGCCACGGCCTAAGAACGGGCGCTGATGATCTTGCATCAAAATCAAGGGTTCTTGATGAAGTAGCTTTTGCAGATTGGATTGAATGTGCAGTTTTTGCAGATTGGGTTAAATATGCTGCATTTGCAGATTCTTCTTCATAGAATCTTGGGTAGCTGGTCATATACACGGCCGTTCCGGCAATCGGGAAGCTGCCCTTGCCGCCGGCCATACGGTCACGGATCTCTCCGCCCGTTCCGGTTGCAGCACCGTTAAATGGCTCCACGGTGGTAGGGAAGTTATGAGTCTCCGCCTTGAGGCTGATTACGGTTTCCCTTTCCTTGGTCTTGAAGAATGACGGCCTGTCTCCCTTTTCCGGGTAGAACATCTTGACCTTAGGGCCCTGGAGGAACGCGCAATTGTCCTTGTACGCGCTAACCACAAGATTCGGATTGAGCTTGGTGGTCTTCTTTATCATCTGGAACAGAGACATCTCCATCTCCTTGCCGTCTATGATGAACGTTCCGTTGAATATCTTGTGGCGGCAGTGCTCGCTGTTAACCTGACTGAATCCGAACACCTCGCTGTCTGTCAGCGGACGTCCAATTTTCTTTGCCAAGGCGTTCAGGTAGGCTATCTCGTCCTTGCTCAGAGCAAGTCCCTCTTTCTTGTTGTAGGAAGCCAGATTCTTGATATAGACCACCTTGTCAGGCTTCTTGTTTACCGTAAAGATCTCCTGGTCCAGCCCCTCGTACAGCCTCTGCAGCATCTTGTCATATACGGGAATTTCTGCATTCTTTCCCTCATTGGCCCTCTTTCCGGGCATCTCACACTCCTTAACCCTCTTTCCGGGCATCTCACACTCCTTAACAGCACCCTTTCCGCTATCTTTCATTGCAGGGGCTTTCTCATATATCGTTAGGAAGAATTCCTCCATCCTCTCGATGCCCCTGATGTTCATATTCTGGGTAATCTCCACGGCCGTTGTGCTCCAAGGGGTTATCATCTCCCTTCTCGGGCCTGTGAACTTCCCTTTGACTGTCTCTCCCGGAAGCAGCCTGGCATCGCCGAGCAGCCATTTGAGAGCCTTTATATCGCTGTCAGATAGTTTTTCAGAGCACTTTACGGCAACAACGCTGCCAGATTTTGACTTGAAGAAGATTACCATATCGCAGAACATAATATCCTCGCGAATTTACAAATAAAATAGATAGGATTTACATTAAGGAGCACGTGACGGCTAAACCAGTTGTCCCTGCAAGATAAAGTGTTGAATAACAGGAAATTATGCACATGAGCCTATGTTTTTTTGACTAGGTTCATATACGTAATTCGTTCAATTACAGAGACTTGTCTTGCAGGGGCTTTTCGGTGATCCAATTGCGGTACCACAGATATCAAAATCCGCCCGAGCGTAGCCGGTGGCGGGTAAACCGGTAGCCCGTGGCCGCTAAATGGTTTGCAGAAGGTCTTATTAGTATGCAATTGGCCGCTAAATGATTTGCGAACGACTTCTATCAACAGCAATGCTGCAAGATAATGCGCTGATTATAAGCAAATTATGCACATGAACCTATGCTTGTTTGACTAGGTTCATATACGTAATTCGTTCAATTACAGAGACTTGTCTTGCAGGGGCTTTGGAGCGATGCAATTGGCCGTTAAATGATTTGCGAACGACTTCTATCAGCAACAATGCTGCAAGATAATGCGCAGAGTATAAGTAAATTATGCACATGAACCTATGCTTATTTGACTAGGTTCATATACGTAATTTGTTCAATTACAGAGACTTGTCTTGCAGGGGCTTTTCGGTGATCCAATTGCGGTACCACAGATATCAAAAGCCGCCCGAGCGTAGCCACCAGCAAATATGTGGGATACTTTTAGTAAATTCGCTTGTTGAAGATTTGGTTGCTTTATGTTCACCGATGCAGAATACAACAGGGTGCTGGAGGAAATCTATGAGAGGTTTCCGTCTTTCCAGGTGGTAGGGGACAGGGCATACAAGCCCGGCCTTGAGAATATGCTGGAGCTTGATAAGGCGCTGGGCTATCCTTCCAGGGATTTCCGCACGATTCACGTTGCCGGCACCAACGGCAAGGGCTCCGTCAGCCACATGATAGCCTCTGCCCTCATGCAACTCCCACGTAGCTTCCGGGTGGGCTTGTACACTTCCCCGCATCTGGTGGATTTCAGGGAGAGGATTAAGGTCAACGGGCAGATGGTGGAGAAGGAGTGGGTGTATGGCTTCCTCAGCCGCAATAAGCCTCTGTTTGAGGAACTTAACGCATCGTTCTTTGAGATTACTACCGCCATGGCTTTCAGCTGGTTCTCCTTCTGCAAGGTGGATGTTGCGGTGATCGAGTGCGGGCTTGGTGGCCGGCTGGATTCCACCAACATCATAACCCCGATGGCAAGCGTCATAACCAATATCGGCTATGACCACATGCAGTATCTGGGCAACACGCTGGAGGAAATCGCAGGGGAGAAGGCCGGCATCATCAAGCCCGGCGTTCCGGTGATAATAGGGGAAACTGGTAGTAATCCAGATGTGGGGGAGAAGAGAGATGGAAGGCAGACTGAAATCGCAGAGGATAAAGTTATTGGAAATAGTGTCGAAAGAGTTTTTGTTGACAAGGCATCTGATTGTGCTACAGATATTTACCTCGCTGAGAAATTGAACCCTTACAATCTGAATCCGGATGGGGCGTACCGCAGTTTTTCGCATCGGGAGATAGATTTGAAAGAGGAGGCGCTGAAATCTGTGGTTAGTCTTGCAACCTGCCTTCTGGGCAGCGTGGATATGGGGAATATGGACTTGAAGGGAGATTGCCAGAAGAAGAACATAAAGACTGTCTGTGCCGCTCTTGCCGTTATTATCAGGAAGTTAGCGGATGAAACCAGGCAGGACCTGACGGAGCGCACCATAACAGAAATGGTGGAGGCTATTGAGAGCGCTGCCCACCTCACCGGACTCAGGGGCAGATGGGAGAGACTCAGCGATAATCCTCTCATCATCTGCGATATAGGCCATAACTCCCATGGTATGAAAGTCCTGATGCCGCAGGTGGAGCGCACCTTCATAGAGCGTAGGGAAATCTATAGGGAAGAAACCTTAGCAAGTGAAGCAGATGGAAGAATTATGGATGACACACCTCGGCTAATAATGTTCTTTGGGGTGATGAAGGACAAGGACCTTGCTGCAGAGGTGGAATACCTGCCCAAAGACGCTTACTACCTGTATGTGAACGCATCCACGCCGAGAGCATTGCCCGCCTCTGAGCTTCTGGAAAAAATGCAGGCGTACGGCTTCAGAGGGGAGGTCCCGGCCGAAACCATGCAAAACCAAACCATACAGACAGGCAGCGCACGTTTAGAAAGTGTACCGGCAGGAAGCATTCAGGCAGGACTTCAGTGGATTAAGGAGAATGCCCTTCCACAGGACTTTGTGTTCATCGGCGGCAGCTCATACGTCGTAGCGGAAGTACTGGCAAATTATTAGATAACAGATAAATGAGAAAGCTTCTATTCCTCATACTGGCATTGGCAATTTTCGTCTTTCCGTCTAAGGCCGGTGGCGTTTGCCTTGACGTTTCGCAGGAAACGGGAGCGGGAGACGATACCCTCAAGCAGACTCTGGAGAGAGCTTTTCTGAATCCTCCATATTCTTCAGCCCACAGTAAGAAATCGCAGAATAAGACGCTGGAGAAACTTTTTGACAAATATGATGACGCCGAGAGTGACGAAGAGGAGATAGCCGCACTTGAAAGAATTATAGATTACTCCATCAAACATCATCAGGACAGTGCGTTTCTCTATGCGGCCGAAGAGCTGAACCATTGTTATTATTCGGTTAATTACAAGATAGAGGACAGCATTTCCAGAAGGTTAATCGCAATCGCTGAGGAATATGGCAATCCTCTGCTGGTTTTTATGGTGAATGAACGGTTGGGGGAAGGCGAATTTTCAAAAATAGGATCTAAAAAGCGAGGACGCGATTTCTTGAGGGCCAATAAGGAACAGCTTCAGCAAAGACGCACACAAGGCCTTTACGAGTATTCCCTGGGAGATTTAGATTCATATGGAAGAATTGTGATTCCCATTGTTGAATTCTGTAAGGATGACTATGAGTATCTTCTTTGGAATCAGTTCTTTATAGAGAATGATGACAAGCTTCTGAAAGAATATGTGAAGGGCAGGCATCCACAGGAGGAGATTCTGGAAGTTGCCTCCGCGATTTCTTTTTCATCCAGCAGTCTGGTTTACCGGAATTTGGACACATCGCTCTTGAATAAACTGCAACAAAAGTACGAAGGCACTTATCTTGAGTATTATTTGAGGGCTGTTTCGCTTTTGAGCGCTATTGCGGGAAATAAATCGAGTAACTGTCCGGAGCATTATCTGGACTGCCTCAAGTTTCTGGAAGATATAGAGTTGGCGAAGAAAAAATACCAGGCTTTCTCCAGTTACCTACAGAGATTGAAAGCGGAAGTGCAGCAGGAGAAATCCAGGCTGGAGAAGAAAGAAGTGGGCTTCTTCGTTGACAAAGGGAATGTTTATGTTTCGCTTCATAACGTAAAGAAACTTGACTTTTCCATCCTCAAGCCGGGTGCTAGGGTTTACGACAAACCGGAAACCGTTTTCAAGAAGCATCTGAAATCCAATAAGGATTCTTTTGGCTTGTATGACACTTTAGTCTTTGGTTTTCCAAAACTGGAAGACGGAATCTATATTCTGGAAGGCAGGGGCGAAGGCGATGTTCTTGAAAAAAGGAATTATATCCAAAATTCCGTTTCCGCCACATTGCTTAAGACTCGCGATGGCTATTGCCTTTTGGCATCTGATTATGTTAATGGCAATCCGCTGAAAGAATATGCACTGACCATATTTGAGAGCAGTTTAAGAGCATTTAAAGAGTCGTTGGGTATTAATTCGAATGATTTGAGGAAGAGGGTGCACGCCACAACGGTAACTGCAGATAATCAGGGCATTGTGCTTCTCGACGGTGAAGCGGGAAGGGTTATCGCCGATTTTGTAAAATCCGTGGAACTCCTTCAGGACAAGGCCCCGGACCAGACTCTTGCTCTAAAAGTTTCATATACGGATAAAGACGGCTATTACCGTTGCAGCCCGCTTGTGCCTATAGGAAGATTCCTCCCGCCAAAGTCAGAAACGGATATTGATACGAATGCCCTCCTGATGACCGACAATGTCCTTTATCATCCTAAGGATTCTCTCAGGTTCAAGGTTGTGGCATATCGTGGCAACAAGTATTATTCGTACAATACTCTGGATGAAGGACGGACTTTAAATGTTGACCTGTATGATGCCAGCAACAGGCTCATGGAAAGCAAGAGTCTTAGGCTCAATTCATTTGGCTCGGCATCCTCTTCCTTCTACATTCCGGAAGGCCAGAAAAACGGGCGTTGGAAAATAAAGGTTTCAAATACGGACGGGAAGTCAATACTATGGAAACATGTCAGGGTGGACGATTATTCTCTTCCAACCTACTTTATGGAAATCGATTCTTGCAACACCATGTTCAAAGTAGGGGATACCATAACTGTTTCCGGCACAATTGAAGGTTATTCCGGTCATCCGATTACGGATGCGGACGTGAAAATGGTTGTGGAAACCTTTGACGACGAGGAAGACGAGTATAAAGTGGTGCTGCAAAGAAAAGTGCAGTTTTTATATGGTGGCTTTGTTTCTGAAAGGATTGTGACGGAGAACTCCGGAAGAAATATTGTATCGTTTGTTATAACGGATCAAAGTGGAGAAACCCAGGTATTCTGGACCGACCGTTTCATTGACTGTAACGCCTGGTGTAATTTCGAGATTGCGAACAATATTGATGGTGGCAGGTATTTCCTTAATAACCAAGATAATGAAGCATATCGCAGACAATACATAATTACTTCGGATACGGTATGTCTGTCTGTTGACATTCATCCTTCGGGCTATGGATTCAATATTGCCTGGCATATTCCGTACAAGTGTTCTGTCTGGGATTCAAATGGGAACGAGGTGTTTTATCGCGATGGACTTTATGGGAAAAGATTATTTGCAGACCTGTCTGCACTTGAGGACGGAGTATACGACATTGAAGCATATTACGATGAACCGGGTAAGGGTAATTGGGACAAGAAAAGATTCCTGCTTCTTCGAAACGGTTTGCCGGAAGGAGTTGAATCCGTTTTCATTCCAGTTGAAACCGAAGATCCGGAGTCAACCGGAATAGATGTCCTGGTAGGGGTATCCTCCGGTGTTAATCTTACAGCCGCTGTCTCGTGTGACGGAACGGTGTTGGACCACAGGCTGATACATCTTGACGGAGACAGAAGACTTCACAAAATCAGTTTTGATTATCCTGTCGCGGACAACGAAGAGGCGACTGTGGGAATGGCTTATGTAAAAGACGGAAGAATCGGCCATTTCGACAGGCTATATCCGAAGAAATCCAGAACCCTGGATATGTTTGTAGAATCTGTAGAGTTCAGAGACGAGTTAATGCCTAGCCGGGAATACCGCTTCTCCTTCAAGACGGACAGTCCTGAAGATATGGAAGCAGTCGTTTCTGCATACGACGCTTCGGCCGATGCCCTTTTAAAAGGATATGAAGGCGGGGAAGCAAAGTGGAACACAGTTTCTCTGAAAGAGCCTTCCGCCAACCTGGCGTTTTCCGTTTATTCAGGTGCGGGAGATTTAAATAACGGCCGTCTGGCATTTATTGACGATAATCTTAGAAGAAGGATTTCGGGGGTTGTAGGCTCCGCCGCAACTTATGCAGGTAGTTTCAGGAGCGATTTCAATGATGTCCTGTGTTTCATTCCGCACATCGTGAGCAAAGACAGCACGATATCCTTTACGGTCAAGACCTCGGACAAGCTGTCTACATACCATCTGAATCTGTTTGCCCATACAAGGGATATGCACAATGGCTTCCTTCAGAAGGACTTCACAGTTACCCTTCCTGTGAAAGTTTCTATTTCCCAGCCGAGATATCTTTATCGCGGAGACATATATGACATTTCGGCCACAGTTTCTTCCAAATCTGCTGATTGCTACGGCGAGGCACGTATAAACGCGAACGAGGAAGCAGAATCTACGATTCATCAATATTCGTTGCCTTTAGCTCTTGAAGGCGGAACTTCTTCTTCCTTTAATCTGAGCAAAACCATCGCTGGCTGGGGGAACTCATTGAATGTTGATGTTTCCTATATGTCTGACAAATACTCCGATGGCGTATGGGTGAAAATACCATTGAAAAAGGATGTCCAGAGTCTGACCGAGTCGCATTCGGCTGTTCTTCTTTCCTCTATCAGCCGGGAGGAGGCCTTGAAACATCTTAAGGAGAGTTTTAGGAATATGTCCGCAGAAGATGCTGTAGAAACGGAGGAAACGGTGTCTGACATTCTCCAAAGGCTGATTTCTAAATCTGAAGCTCCGAAGGACAAGGATCTGATTTCAGTGATGGATGCTTTCTGTTTTGCAAAAATGCTGGAAGGGGAGCAAAAAAACGCTGTTCCTGATACGGTCTGGACCTCAATCCTTTCTTTCAGGAACCGCGACGGCGGTTTTGCATGGCTTAAGCAGATGCCATCCAACCAGTCCATTACGGCTGCCGCTTTGGAGCGGTTTTCCCTGCTGAGGAAGATGGGATACGAGATTCCTGATGTGGCTTCCAGCGTCAGATATCTGGATTCCACACAGTTTACCCGGAACTGGCCTTGGTGGTGCGGAGGCTTGAACGTAAGGCAGTATCTGTATGTTAGATCAATGTTCCCGGAAGTTCCGTTCCGTCAGTTTTTAAATGTAAGCAATAGGGATCGTATATCTGAATTCAGGACAGATGCCCGCAACTATTTATGTCCGTCAAAATCTTCAGTCAAGAAGGATATTGTTTCCAAGTACGATGTTCTGGAACTTGCCCGCCGTTCCGCGGTTATCAGAAATGTTCTTTCATCCGAATCCGGCAGGAAGCTTCTCAAGTCCCTGACCGGAAAATCATACTCTGAATCCACCCTGCAAAAGACTCTGGACGAGGATATTTTCCATATAACAGACCATGCGGTTCATCATCCGGATGGCGGTTCATATTATCCCAATGCAGTTATGCCTATGAGGGGTATGATAGAGAACGAGGCATACGCCCATTCTCTCATAGCGGATGTCCTTAGTGCTTATTCAAAGGATAAAGGGTTAGCATCCCGCGCCGCTCAAACCGCAACGCTAGCCGCCCGGGTTGCAGACCAGGTTCGCTTATGGCTGATACTTCAGGCCCAGACCCAGGATTGGGACAAGAACCTGTACTTCCTGAACGCAGTGCGTAGCATTAACCTGGCATCGGACAGTATTAAACGCACATCCGTGCTAACCCTGTCCAATACGGAAGAAAAGCAGTTTGACTCTATCGTCCAGTCAGGCAACGGAATGAAGATAGAAAGGATTCTATATCGCGACAGTTTATCCACCGCAGAAGGAACTTCTGGACTCCGTGCCAGAATATATCCTGGAGACACTCTTCGCCGAGGAGAAAAAATAACCGCCGAATACCGTATCTGGAACAAGGAGAACCGCAGTTTTGTGGTGGTCACCGCTCCGAGAGAGGCCTGCATGATGCCTGTCAATCAGCTCTCCGGCAGATATTTTGGCCTGAAATCCCTTATTGTGGACGGGTATTACTCCTTCCAGCCGACAGGCTACCGTAGCGTGGAAACCGATTGTACCAGATATTTCTTTGATGTCCTGCCGGAGGAAACCACCATTCTCAAAGAGGAATTCTTTGTGGTTCAGGATGGTAAGTATACAGCTCCGGTGGTAGAAGTGGAGTGTTCATATACCCCGGGATATAGGGCCAATGGCGCTTTCGGCGGGCGCATACCGGTATCGCGATAATTTTTTTTGGAAAAGGCTTGCAAGTTTGGAAAATTACACTACCTTTGCAGTCCCAATTCGGCCGTAGTGGCCACGATTCGGGAGCATAGCTCAGTTGGTTTAGAGCATCTGCCTTACAAGCAGAGGGTCATAGGTTCGACTCCTATTGCTCCCACACAGGAGCCTGTCAGTTTTTGACAGGCTTTTTTCGTATGTTTTTCTTATCTTTACCCTGAATCAGTTTTTTGCGCTATGAAACAGGGTGTATATTTCTCAGCGATAATAGTTTTTTTGTTTTCTGTTTTTGTTTCACAGGAAGTCTTTGCCCAGGACCGTGACTATATGAAAAAGGATCCTGTAATCGCAGACCTTTACAGAAAGTACCAGAAAACTAGCCGTAACTCCAAAGAGATTTCATTGCTGAATCAGATGAAGTCATACGCCTTGTCCAAGGGCTATGAAGAAGTGCTGTATTATTCCTGTAATATGTTGTATTATGAGGCTGCAAAAAGCAATTACAAACTCCGCGATTCCGTTGCTAAAGAGACTGTTGCCTTTTTAGAAGAGCACGCGTCTCCTTTTTTTGCAGCCATGTTTGTTGCCAATAACAGATCACTCAAGGAATTGAAGGATTATCTTCTTAAATGGAAGGAAAGTCTCAAAAGCCAGTATCACACCCAGTTTATTAAGGAGGAAGACATGTCTAGTCGGAGGGTAGACAATTTTATATATTTAAGTTACCCGATAGATCTTATCAAGAACGATTTTGAGTATTTTCTATGGCGAAAGAACAGGGATTACTACACGGAAAATCTGGACGCTGTTTTAAGGGATTATGCCAAATGCGATTCTCTTCAGGAGGGATGGCTGGCATGTCACGATGCCAAGACCGTGGAAGAGTTGAACCTGCTCCATGAACGTTATATTGGAACTCCGCTTGAATTCCTTCCGGAGGGTATGTTGCTGGAGCGAGAAAACAGCAGACTTCTTAAGTCTAAAAATGCTACCGAGGCGGATTGGTTGCAGTATAAAAGCAGTTTGCAAGCCTATCTGGACAAGTATAACAAAAAAGGTGGAGACAAGACCCAGGCTCTTCTTAAAAGCCGTTACAGACAGATTGAGAAAACTCTAGCCACTCTGGATGCCTCATCTGTTAATCCAATTTTGAAAAACGACCGTTACATTCTCCTGTGCCGGAATGTGTCATACCTTGATGTTTCTATAAAAGAGGAAGCTGGAAAAGAGAAAGCTGTTGCAAGGATAGACAATCCGCACAAGTCTTTCTTTGTCTACGATACCCTGGAATGGAAAATCCCCGAACTCAGCGATGGGCGTTACAACTTCTTTTTTGAGTGTAACGGAAACGATAAAACACATAGAAGTACAGCTTCTTCGTCATATTCTCAACACAGACTGTCAGCAGCTACTGTTCTTACAGGTAATGGGGCGGAGATATTTGCCGTAGACTATTTGATAGGGAAACCTGTAGACAAACTGGATCTCTATTATGGCAAGAACCGTTATCGGGATAAGAAAAAGGTCAGTAGAAAAGAACTGAAGCAGACTCCTGACGGCTTCTTCAATTTGCCTGAAGGAGCAAACAAATATATGTCAGATAGTTATTCCTTGTATAGTTACGCGGAATCTGTTGATGATAGCGGTGTGGCAAGGCGTACGTCTGACCTGAGGCTCCCTAATGTCTACTCTATCGGCCAAGAAAAAGAAGGCTCTTCTGTTTTGCTGTTCCCGGACAAGGGAGCATATCGGCCGGGAGATTCCCTCCGCTTCAAGATGATAGCTTTTGAGGGGAATCCTTACGAAAGTTACCGCAGCCTTCCTTCAGGGAGCAAGATTACTGCCTTGCTCAGCGATCCTGACGGAGCGGAAGTGGAGCGTATTGCCCTTGAAACCAATAGTTTCGGGTCTGCATCTGCTGATTTCCTGATTCCCGAAGATCGTAATACGGGAATGTGGAGACTTAGTTTTTTGCGGCAAGGGGTAAATATCTTCAATAGAGATATAAGGGTAGATGATTTCACTCTGCCATCTTTTGAAGTATTGTTCGATCCAGACAGGAAACGGCATATCTCTAAGGACACTATAGTTGTAAGCGGGACAGTGACAAGCTATTCCGGCCATAGCCTTACAGATGCGGATATGGAGGTGAGAGTATTGACTGGCGGCTGGAAGAAGGATACACTTACCGTGCAAAAGGTGGCTCTGGAGCCTGGCGGAAGATTCTCGTTCCCTTATTTTGCGCCTCAAGACGGAACTTATTATTTCATATTCAAGGTA
>JAFZMA010000013.1 GCA_017551215.1 Bacteroidales bacterium
AACGAGGAACTTAAACAGTTGGACTTCAAGTTCAAGGTAAACGGATAAAACGGATATAGCACACTTGTCCGCTTTTTGTCCTTTAGGCGGACAGAGTAAATTGTACGATTTGGCATCCTGCCCTTGTGGCGGGATGTTATTTTTGCGGCATGAAGAGAAAGGATGGTTTTTGCGGTGGCTTGGTTTTCAGGGGTATACGGGTGGCTTTGTTCTGCGTTCTGATATTTCTTCCACACGTTCTTGGTGCTCAGACAGAGGAGGATGTTGAGGAGAGTCTTTCTTTGGGGGCAGAAGAGGAGGCGGAGTTGTACGGGGAGGATATGGTCTCTCATCTGCAGAGGCTGCGGAGGCATCCGCTGAACCTGAATTCCGCATCCAGGAGTGCAATGGAAGGCCTCATGCTGCTTACGCCGTTCCAGATAGCCTCTGTACTGGACAGGATAGCCGCCAGTGGCCCCATACTCTCTTATGCGGAGTTGAGCCTGCTGTACGGTTTTGACGAGAAAACCGTGGAAAGAATCCGTCCGTACATTACTCTGGGAGAGGCCGTAAGAAAGCCCGGGAGTTTTGTCGGCGATGAATCCACCAGTGTTTATTTCCGCTACCAGAGGGTGTTTTCCTCTCCGTCTGAACAGCATCTGCTGAGAATCCGGTCTTCTTATCTGGACCGGGTGGATTTATCTCTGGTCTGGAAAGGAAATTCCTCTCAAAAAACCAGTGAGAATTTTGCAACAGGAGGCATATCGTATTCCGGACTGAAACTTGGCCGTTTAAAAGTTGAAAAATTAGTTGTGGGAGATTTCTATGCACGTATGGGACAGGGACTTGCAGCGTGGAACGGATTTTCGTTCTCTGGGGCGGGAGAGGCTACCGGCTTTGTCAAAAACTCCGGCGCGCTTTCCCTATACACGAGTTCAGACACGTCCAAACTGTTGAGAGGTGGAGCTCTTTCCCTTTCCTGCGGGAAAATATGCGTTAGCGCTGGCTATTCTTTAAAAGGGAGCGTAAGTGTTTGTGGCGTAAGTTATACGAGGAGGCGCACAAGGCTTGGCCTATCGTATTTCCACAAAGAGAAGGAAGGTAGCGTGGTTGCCTTGGATTATCTTGCCGGATTAGCCGGTACGGTGTTGTTTGCAGAGGGAGCCTTGAGCCCGGAAACCGAATCTTTTGCAGGCCTTGCCGGTGCAAGCGTTGAAATCGGAAACACATCGCTGCACCTTCTTTTCAGAAGTTACGGCAAGGACTTTTATTCACCGATTGGCGGGGCTTATTCATCGCTGAGCAAGATAAAGAACCAGAAAGGGGTATCGCTGAGGATAGGGGGAAAAGTCTACAGGAGAATCAGTTATGCGGCTGGAGCGGATTATTCCGCTTATCCGGCGCCAAGGTATAGGATAAAAGAGCCTTCTTCCACTTTTAAAGGGTATCTGAAACTGCTGTGGGACGATTCTTCTTTTGGGATTCCTGCCAGCAATGAGTTTTGGATAAAGGCTTATGCAAAGATAGATGCAAAGTATTCGGTTCCGGTGGAAAAGGACAGGATACTGAGCCTTAAGACAGGAGGGAGAGTGTTGCTTTCGAGCGGGTTGAGCCTGGTTCTTAGGGGAGAGTGCAACTCTCTGGGTGGCAGGGCTTTTTCCTCCTATCTGAAGCTGGAGAAAAAGAAGGTGGGATGCACTGCTGGGATGGCGATTTTTAAAGTTGTGGACTGGGCGGCAAGGATTTACTTTCCTGAAAGCGAGTTGCCTTACTCTTTTTCCTCCCATCTTCTGTACGGGCAGGGAATGGACGTGGGTGTACTTTTAAAACTAAAGCCCAACCGGTGGCTGAGCCTTTATCTTAAGTATCAGTACAGAAGGGGAGTTTCTACGGCAAAAGCCGCCGTGAGACTTGAACTCTAGTCTCCCACGCGCCTGTGCTGGCTGTAACCTTCTACGTAGATTGCTTTTATAGGCTTGGCCGGGCAGGCAAATTCGCAGGCTCCGCAGCCAATGCACTTGCTCTCGTCCACAACCGGGAATTCAGGTCCAAGGTCATCGTCCGGATCTACGGCCACGAGCGTTATGGCTCCTGTAGGGCAGTGCTCGGCGCAAAGTCCGCAATACAATCCTTCTGTCATTGGGAGGCAAATTCCGCCATCCCATACGGCATGACCAATCTGAATGGTCCTTTTCTCCTCCCTGGTGATTTTCTGTATGGCTCCGGTCGGGCAGACGCTGGAACATCTGGTGCATCCTGGACGGCAGTATCCCCTTTCGTATGAGGCTCTTGGCTGCATGAGCGTCATTAAGCCGGAAGACGGGCGAAGCACCTTGTTCGGGCATGCGGCTACGCAGAGCTGGCATCCGGTGCAGTGGCTCGTAAGGTTGTCCATTCCCAGAGAACCCGGAGGCGTGATTTCCGTTTCCCTCTTGAGAACGATTCTTTCCTGGGGAACTATACCGGTGCTTGAGAGCTTGTCCTGGGCCTTTGCCACGGCTGCAGACGCTATAAGGGCAGAAGCCGAGGCAATGAAAGCCCTTCTCTCCATTCCACCTTCTGCAGATTCACTGCAGGAAGCCGTTGAATTGGATGCTTTTTGCTCAGCGACAGGTTTGTTCTTATAACGCTTTGCGGTGAAAGAGATTGCATCTTTCTTGCATTTGGAGATGCAGTCTCCGCAGACTACGCATCTGGAATAGTCTATCTTGTGGTCCTTTATGTTGATGCAGGAGGCCTTGCAGTTCTTTACGCAGAGATTACAGCCAACGCACTTGCTTTTGTCTATCACAGGACGGAAGATGGAGAACCTTGCAAAGAAACTCAGAACAGTTCCAACCGGACAGATTGTGTTGCAGTAGGTTCTTCCGTTTCTCCACGCCAGAATAAGCAGTATGACAAAAGTTGCAGCGGCAATAATAAACGTAGGCAGAGACCTGATCCAGACTTCCCTGCTAATGAAGGTCTTGTCCGCAAAGCATGCCAGAACATTGTTACCCCAGATATAGATTGGGGAGAGCAAGTTCTGGGCTATTCTTCCAAAGGAACTGTAAGGAGCAAGCAAGGCGACTAGACTTGCAACTCCGAATATTATTGCAAGG
>JAFZMA010000014.1 GCA_017551215.1 Bacteroidales bacterium
ACACTCTTTAAATGGCAGTTCTCCGGAGGAACAAAGGGAGTTTATCCACCTTGCAACCTTCACTGCAAACGCCGTCTTGCCGGAAGCCGTAGGCCCCATAACCACAAGCATATCGCAGAGTGTCCATTCCCGTTTGAAATCCTTTTCTTCCATAAGGCAGATACACAAAAATACAAAACTATGTGCTACATTTGCGCCTGATGAAAGAGAAGAAGTCCAAAATAAGCATTGCTAACCGCAGGGCAGGGTTCGATTATGAGTTCCTAGAGAATTATACTGCGGGAATTGTCCTGTACGGAACGGAGATCAAGTCCATCCGTGCGGGCAAGGCTTCTTTGGTGGACACTTATTGCATTTTCATTGGCGGAGAGCTGTATCTCAAGAACATGCACATCGCCGAGTATTTTTGGGCAAGCTACAACCGCAAGGATCCGAAGCGTGACCGCAAACTTCTTCTTTCCCGCAAGGAACTCAACAAACTGCAGAGGGCGGTAAAAGAAAAGGGTCTCACCATTGTTCCGAAGCGGCTTTTCATCTCGGACAACGGCTACGCCAAGCTGGACATCGCCCTGGCAAAAGGAAAGAAAGAATACGACAAGAGAGAGTCCATCAAGGACAAAGACCGCCGCCGTGCCGAGCAGCGTGGAGACGATTACTAATCTCTGGTTCTAGTTGGAACTTTGCTTGTACTCCTCTGGGGAGTTGTGGTAATCTATGTAGTCTACCGTTATGAACGAGGAGTGATTCTCGTCATAACCCTCTTCTGACTTATCCCTGTATCTGATTTTTAGCAGAATCCACCCCTTTATAGGATCTTCGCTGTTGTCTGATGGAAAGAAGGTTAAATTGTATACTCCAGGGCCGGACTGGGAGTAGGCCATAGGATCATCCACATTGTCTCCCTTTCCGCCATCTATATAAACCTGAAGCCTGTTGTGCCAGTTGTTGAAAAGGGCACGGGTGTTATCATCAGTATTCGGAGTTGTCTGAACCTCCACGCGATAGACATACCTGTCTTTATTGAAGTGAACATATACAGTTACAGGCATTGCAGGAAAAATTCCAGTAAACACTTCCACTAGGGGATAGCCTGACAAGAGCATGTTCTCTGTCAACTCTTCTTCATAATCAAAGTCCGCATCCTCCATATCTTCTCCAAAAAACTCTATCGGGGCATTCATCGGGATGTTGCAGAAAGTCATATAGTCGCTCTTCAGCATTGTCTTGAGCGTACCGGAAATCTCAACCGGTGTAAGATCCTGTGGCTGTGAAATCTTCGGGGCGCCGGGAGTCGGACGGTTCTGGGTTGCTTGTTGAGGCTTATTTGTGGTTGTGGTTGTAGTCTGAGCGCCGGTACGGGCTCTGGTTTTTCTGGCTGCGGTTCCGTTATTCTGGGAATATGCGCTGGAGGCAACTATAATTAGAATGGCAAGTAATGCTAACTTTTTCATAACCATATTTTGTTTAACCAGTTCAAAGTTATACAAATTCTGTTATCTTTGACAAAACATAAGTTCGACGATTATGAAAACGTTCTTAAAATCCGCCTTGTTTATATTCCTGTTTTGCACAGCATTTCTTATGCTCCCTTCCAGCGGAAACAAATGTCACGCACAAAGTGCATTGGACGCCATCAGGTCTTACGGGATTACGCCTAACGTTCCTCCGGTAAGCGATCCTGTCTGCGTTTATTGCGGGGCAAACAGAAGCAATTCACCGAGAAGGGAACCGCATAAAAGAGGCTATCCTTGCTATGAGGGAGACCGGAACACATCCGGCCAAAATCAAAATTTCCAGCCGTATACAGGCTCCAACAATTACAATGCAAACACTACAGGAGATCATCGCATCGTAACATATAACCAGACACAGACCGTTTATGTTCCACCAAAACCTATAAGGGAAACAGCGGAAGGGCAGGCAATGCTGCAGGTAGCGGAGGCTGCCGGATATGCGGTAGGAAGCCTGATCGCTGAGGGGTTATTTGCGCTGGGAAAGAAAATATTCCACGGAAGTTCCGCAAACTCCGACCGTCACAATTACCACAATCCCAATCCTGACAAACAATGGGGAATCCACGGCATCAAGGAGCAGGGAGGAAAGGAAGGTATCTGGGATAACGCCAGTGGAAACTGGCAGATCAAGCCGGGCAAATACTGTGAAATCCGAATGGTGGACCTTAACGGATCGCCTATGAAATCTGTAAAAACCGGCAAGTGGGGTATAGTTTCCATCAACGACAAGGGAGGCAAGGAAATTATGCCTTGCGAGTTTGACGATGTGATTTCTTATGGAGCAAAGTATCCGGGAAGCCCTATGGCCCTGTCGGTTGTGGACGACGAAGGATATACCCACTGGATTATCGGAAAGGTTCGGCAGAAAGAGCCTTGGGACTTTGTGGTATGGGAAGGAGAGTATTCCAATGTAGAGCTCGCCTTTACGCCGGATCCTATGAGTGAGTTTGATGATGTTGCCGTAATCGCAAAGGACTACAAAACAGGAAAGAGCAAGATTATGGATTTCAACGGAAATACCATGTTCGGCGGAAGGTCTGACGAAAAATATGACGACATCATACTCACCGGAATGTATAACCTGAAGGGTGGAGATGCAAAGTTCTGGGAAGATTACTACAAGGTTAAAAATGGAGACAAGATGGGTTTTGTTGCTGTCACCCACACTCATGACGCAAAACACTCAATGGGTTCTCAGGAGCTTTTGCCGTGCGAGTATGACAACATCATCCCTATCGAGGGCAAGATGTACGAGGCCGTCCACAACTATTATTCCGGCGCCTCCACCAAGGAACTTGTAATAACGGAGAAGGATGGAAAATACGGGATGGGTTACGCATGGTCTGAAAGCGCCAGGAATCCGCAATATACAGGCTTGTGGATAAAGCAGGTACCTGACATGGACGGAACAAACATCCCGGTTGCCGTAACAAAGGAAGAAAACGGAAACTACAAGGTTGTAGAGCTGAGCGGAATGCCTTTGTTCTGGGACGATGGCTCGGCGATTGAAGGCAAAACTCTGGACAAAGCCCTCAAGATGGCGGAAAGGTACCTGAAGACCTCCACCAGATGGAAGGGGATTAAGGAAAGGAAGAAGAAATAAAGGACTTATTCTTCCCTAAGCATAGGTTTCTTGAACCGGTAGCTGGCAATGATGAATATCAGTCCGGCAACCACAAACGGAATGCTGAGAAGCTGACCGTTATTGAGAAGTCTTCCGGCCTCGGCGGCCACAGCGTCAGAACCTTCCTGAGGAAGTTTGCAGAATTCTATCAGGAACCTTGCTCCAAACAGAAGCACAAGGAACAAACCGAACAGGAAGCCTCTATAAGGGGCTTTCTTGTTGTCTTTATGGGCGCGATAGATCCAATTCAAAATGAGGCCTATGAGAAGATATGAGAGAGCTTCGTAAAGCTGGGTCGGATGATGTGGAACGCTTTGCCCGTCGCGGACGAAGATAAATCCCCAAGGCATGCTGGTCTCATATCCGTAAATCTCGGAATTCATCAGGTTTCCGAGCCTGATGGCCATGCCGGCAAAAGGAATTGCAAGGGCCAGACGGTCGCAAATCCAGACATAGTCAATCTTGTATTTCTTGCCGTATTTGTGAGCATACCACCATATTCCAAAGAGTATTGCTATTGCTCCTCCGTGGCTGGCAAGTCCTCCGTGCCACACCTTAAGGATTTCTCCCGGATTGGCAAGATAGAAGTCCAGGTCATAGAACAGCACGTGCCCCAATCTAGCTCCAACCAGAGCGCAGATAAGCAGCATATAGAGCATCGGGTCCAGAAGCTTGGACGGCAGCCCTTCCCTCTTGTAGAATTTTGCAAAAAGAAAATATCCGAAGATTAAGCCCGACACGAAAAGCACTCCGTACCACCTTAGCTGTACCCCTCCTATTGAGAAGA
>JAFZMA010000158.1 GCA_017551215.1 Bacteroidales bacterium
AGAGAGCGCTACCATTTCCTACAGCATAGATACCCGCAAGGGAAAGACCAGGTGGGGCAAGAATTTCTATAAAGCCACAATCCTCTGCGATGGCAAAAAAGCCGGAGAGTTCTCCAGCGAGGCTACCATTCTTACGCCATATACATCGCTGAGTAAAGAGCAGAAAGACAATGCCCCTCAGATTCTGCTGGACAAGAGTTCCATTCCTTTCGGAAGCACCGGCGTGTACAGCACGATTGACCTGAAGGTGAAAATCAGCAATCCCGGAAAATCTGAACTGAGAATCTACAAGGTTGAAACCGGTGGGGAGAGGATGGACATCAGCTGCCCTTCAAGAATCAAGGCTGGCGGAACCGGAACCCTGAAAGCTGTAATCCACCCACGCAATGCGGAAATGGATAAAGTATTCATAATCACACTGATAACAAACTCGCCGGACAGGCCGCTTGTAACGATTTTTTCAAGTGGCACCATCTGGCCTGAAAGATAAAATATGAGCAACAAGATAGACGCTACTACAGAGGACTGGCCTCCAAAGAAAAGCAAGGCAAACGATACAGCATTAGTGGTTAACGACGGAGTAAATTCCCAGCCCACTGTAAATCCTTACATAAAGAACTTCTTTGTAAAGAAGAAACCGTCCGTACTTACAGCCAAGGAATACCTGAAAGGCATTTTTGCAGGAGATAGGGCCATTTTGGGAAAGGCTATTACAGTGATAGAAAGCTCCAATCCTGCCCACAGGGCACTGGCAAAAGAGATAATCATCGGTTGCCAGGAGAAGATACGCAAGAGCAAGGTCCGTACAATGAGAATAGGTATAACTGGCGTTCCGGGAGCCGGAAAGAGCACATTCATAGAAGCTTTCGGAGGCTACATCACCGGAGCCGGACACAAGCTTGCGGTTCTGGCGGTCGACCCTTCCAGCGAGAGGAGCAAGGGCTCCATCCTTGGAGACAAGACCAGGATGGAAACCCTGACCAAAGACCCGAACGCGTTTATCAGGCCTTCTCCAAGCGCAGGAAGCCTGGGAGGAGTGACCCGCAAGACCAGGGAAACCATACTCCTCTGCGAGGCAGCCGGTTATGACGTTATCTTCATAGAGACAGTAGGAGTCGGACAGAGCGAGACCGCCGTCCACAGCATGAGCGACTTCTTCCTTCTGCTTATGCTAAGCGGTGCGGGAGACGATCTCCAGGGCATCAAGCGCGGTATTATGGAAATGAGCGACCTGATTGCCATTACCAAGGCAGACGGAAATAACGTGGAGAAGGCAGAAGGAGCCAAAGCATTGTATGCCAACGCACTGCATCTGTTCCCGCCTACCGATTCCGGATGGGTTCCAACAGCAGTAACATCGTCAGCAGTCACCAAGAAGGGCCTTCCGGAAATCCTTGAAAAGATTGAGGCTTATTTCAAGCTCGTGCGCAAGAACGGCTACTACGACCTCAAACGCCGCCAGCAGGCCAAGTACTGGATGTACGAGCACATAAACGAGACCCTCAAGAATGACTTCTACGATAATCCAAAAATAGAGGAAGCCCTCCAGAGAACAGAGGATCAGGTGCTTGCCGGACAGATAGATTCCTTTATGGCAGCTGAGCAGCTGCTCGACATATACAAGGAGATATCCTAGAAAGTTATCTGTAGGGAAATCTTTTAAGCAATGAACTCAGACGTTATCATTCATATTCTGCTTGATGCTATGAAAGGTGCCGTTGTGATTACGGGACTCGTAATCATAATGATGCTCCTTATAGAATACCTGAACATAGAGAACAAGGGCAGATGGTTCAAGTCCCTTAAGGATTCCCCTGTCCGTCAAGTTCTTGTGGGTACACTCCTGGGAGCCGTCCCAGGATGCGTGGGAGGTTTTGCCGCAGTATCCCTATATACGCACTCCATCATAGGAGCAGGCGCGCTCATTTCAACCATGATAGCCGCTACCGGAGATGAGGCTTTCGTCCTTCTGGCAACCTCTCCCGCCATGTTTTTCAAGCTTCTTGCCATCCTTTGCGCCATAGCGTTCTGTGCAGGACTTGCAATAAGCCTTGTCAGGAAGAACCGTCAAAAAAGCCTGTGCCCGGAAAGTTTCTGGATACACGAGGAAGACAAGGCCCACAAAAAGGAAAGAAACTTCAGGCATTTCTTTAAGGAGCATGTCTGGGAGCATATTGTAAAGAAGCATCTCCTGAGCGTATTCCTCTGGTCTTTCGGTGCACTTATCCTTTGCGGATTCCTGACAGAATACATTAATCTGGAAGACTGGATTTCAGGTCATGAGGGCTATATGCCAGTGGTCATTCTTGCGGCCGCTGCAATAGGCCTTATTCCACAGAGCGGCCCGCACATGGTGTTTATCCTGCTTGTGGCACAAGGAACTCTCCCGTTCTATGTGCTTCTGACCAGCGCCATAAGCCAGCAGGGGCACGTTTCACTTCCGCTTCTGGCCCAAAGCAAAAAGAGCTGGATACTCAGCAAGGCTTTCTGCGCCCTTCTTGGCATCGCAGCCGGAATGCTGGGGTTTCTATTGAGAAATTAATTACAAATAAGTATAAATATGAAGAAAATTGTAGCAAGCCCTAAGGCACCGGCCGCTGTAGGAACTTACAGCCAGGCAGTTATAGCAGACAACACCATCTACGCATCCGGACAGCTCCCTATTGATCCAGCAACCGGAGAGTTCGTTCCGGGAGGATTCAAGGAGCAATTGACACAGGTTTTCACCAACCTCAAGAACGTGCTTGAGGAAGGCGGATTCAAGATGAGCGATGCTGTCAAGGTTACCTGCTATCTGCAGGATCTTGCAAACTTCGGAGCACTGAACGAGGTTTACGCCAAGTTCTTCTGCGAGCCATACCCGGCCAGGGTAGCCTATCAGGTTGCCGCCCTGCCAAAAGGAGCTATGGTTGAAGTTGATATAATCGCTGTAAAGTAATCCCTATTTCAGGGCGTCTCCGTTCATGGTGACAAGGAATTCCTCGTTGGAGGCGGTCTTTTCCA
>JAFZMA010000159.1 GCA_017551215.1 Bacteroidales bacterium
CGGCACAAAGTGGGCCAACATGAATTATGGGGCTTCATCGCCTAGTCAGAGGGGCTCTTGGTGTAAATATTACAACAATTCTTTGCCGACCGGTTGGACGGTTCCTACCAAGAATCAGTGCCAGGAACTTATAGACAATTGTATCTGGGTTCCTGTCTCCTCAGATAAGTCTGGAACTTCAATAGTAGGATTCGTGGTCTTCAGCACTATTAACGGCAATACCGTTTTCTTCCCGAGTACAGGCTGGTGGTTTGAGGGTACTAAAGATCAAGAGAGAGGATATTATTGGACTAGCGACATATATATATATAACAATTCCAGTCCAAGTCCTTATTATTTGTTCTTAGCTCCAAATGGTGTAAATCCTCCAACTTATTCCACACCGGTTAAAAATGTAAGTATTGCAAGCAACAATGGCTCAGATAACTTTAATTTTAATTGCGATGGCAAGGCTCCAATCCGCCCGGTCCAGTAAATAATTGTCCGAAAAAATGATTATATTTGTTGTGGAACGGTAACAAATATGCCGTTTGAAAGATTATGAGGGCACTGTCCTTCTTCATAACCTTGATTATTATAACCTCCTGCTCTCAGCTTCCGCAGAGAGAGCGGGAGGTTTTGGTTTCTGACGGGGTGACATACCAGCAGATGAGCGTGGAGAGGTTGCCGGACATGAACTCACCGCGTGGTACTCACCGGACGGTGATTATCGGAAACGAGATTGTGGTGCTGGGAGGGCAGACAGACGGATTCAAGCCACTGGAAACATCCGAATATTATTCTGAGGGAGCCTGGCATACGTTTCCAATGATGTATCCCCACATAACCGGCTTTGCAGCGCTTTTGCCGGACGGAAAGATTCTTCTTGGTGGAGGAAGCGCAGAAGCCTTTGGCATAGGACAAAGCTGGGGAGTGGAAATGTACAATCCGGAAACTCATTCTTTCTCTGCCGTGGGCATAATGTCTGAAAAACGCTCTCTGCCTTCTGCCCTTACATTGCCGGACAGCAGTGTTGTGATAGCCGGCAACTGGTATGCAGACGATAGCTGGGAGGTCTGGTCCGCCGAAAGGGGTTTTGTTCCCAAAGGACCGCTAACTCCCGGATGGTCAGAGCCGTACATTTTACCTGCCTCTCAAGACAACATTATTGTCTTTGGCCCTATAGATAACAATGGCGGAGAAACCAACGGTCTTGTAGCCCATCTTGGCGGAGATCAGGAACAAGTCCCACTCTTGCTGGAGTGGACCCCGATTGTCAACTATTTCATATTCCCCGAGAACCTTAAGATAGCCGATTACACCTATCTGTTCATTGCCAAGAACCGTTCAAATGAGCACGCTATAGTTAAGGTTGCTTCCGGCGAATTCTCTCTCCTTGAGATGGAGACACCGCTTCCCTCGACCGGTCCGGACGGCAATCCTATAGTGTGGGCTAATCTTCAGGTAGACCGTCCCGCACGCCTTGTTTGGGTGCATGGATTTGCCGCTAAAACCGGACGCATCTACTTTGCACGCATAGGATATGATGCCACATTAGACGGTGGAAAAGCGTCTGCATCTTTCTTCTATGCAGACAAACCTGAAGGCTTCCCGGCCGGAGTAGCCAGGTTGATGTCAGGAGGCCGGATGGTTTTGGCGGGTGGCTTGGGCTGGAATAAAGACTCGTTCCCTTTGCAGGTGGATAACTTCAAGACATACCCGGATGTGTATGTGTTCAGCACGCAGCCGGAGGAAAGGGAAAGTTCACCGTGGCTATGGATTGCTGTTGGAATTATCGTTGTGGTGGGGTGTATCTTCCTGGCCTACAGGATGATGGCAAAGAAATCCCCTGAGGAGGAAGAAAAAGACATCGCTGAGGAGGCAAAGAAATCCAAACAGGAGCTGCAGGAGCAGATTTCGAGGCTCATAGAGGAAAAGCAGCTGTTTAGGAAAAAGGATATCCGCATCAGCGATATAGCTTCTGAACTGGCCACCAACAGAACATATATCAGCCTGATTGTCAATAGCTACCTAGGCACCAGCTTTTCTGACCTTATCAACGGTTACCGCATAGAATACGCGCAGAAACTGATGAAAGAGCACCCGGAAATGTCCCATACAGAAGTGGCGGAGGAATCCGGATTCTCCTCCAGAACATCCTTCCTGCGCACCTTCAAGGCAAAGACCGGCTTGTCCCCTACAGAATGGAAACAACAATAAAAACATACCTATATGAAAAGGATTGAAAAACAGTATTATGAAGCGCCACTGTCAAGGATTTACGGGGTGGTTCAACAAGGTATTCTCTGCGCCAGCGGAGACGCAGAAGGTTACCACAATGGTAACGAGCTAGATGACAATGATTTCACTACAAGTTAATCACGGAGGAAGAGTTATGAAAAAGTTATTTGTCATTTTAATCGCGATGAGTGCGGGCCTGTTCTGGTCCTGCGCAAAGGAAGACAGGGCTTTGACCGAAACTGAAACTCCTCCTCAAGACAAAATCGTCTTTACTGCAACCACAGAACCGGGCACCAAAGTCGCCCTGGAACCTGATGGCAGCGGCGGATACAACGTTGCCTGGAGGAGTGGAGATAAGATTGCCATATCAAATTCACCTTCCAGCTGGACCCGTCAAATGATCTATTCCACAACCAGCAACACCACACACGCTGATTTCACTTATGTCAGCGGGGACCAGTGGACTGGGGAATATTACGCTTTTTACCCGGCCGACTGGTGGACTGCAAGCACTGCCGCTTATCCCAGGACACAATATTATGTTCCGGGGAATATTCCCCAAACCCCAATGGTTGCGTGCAGCAACACCACTAGCCTCCAGTTCAGGAACATTGGCGGATTAGTCAAGATAAATCTCAAGACCAGCCTTGAGGGTCAAAAAATCCAGAGAATATATCTCTATTCCGAATCCAACAGCCTTAGCGGAAGTATAACGAATATGTATCAGGTCATGACGGCAGACCCTCCAATAGCCGCAACCATGGACCCGAACAGCCCGGCTCAGCACCCGGTAATACTGGAATGTGGAAACGATGGAGTGGCCATAGGCTCCGACCCTACCCCGTTCTATATTGCCGTACCGGCAACCACCTATACCAGCTTCCAGATTACGGTGATCACAACCGAAGGCATAAGGCAGGATTTCAGAATCAAGTCCGACAGAAGCGTTGTGGTGGAAAGAAGCGCCGTTACCAGTATCAACCTCACTTTCACCAAAACAGTAGAGATTACAGACCTGAGCGAAAAAGAATCGGCAAACACCTACATGGTAACCGAGAGCGGTTACTACAAGTTCAAAGCAACCGTAAAGGGTAACGGAGGCCTGGATCCTGTAACCGGAACAAAGGCCACGGAGATCAACAAGAACGACATCAGCGGAGTAGTGGCTCTCTGGGAAGTCCAGCAAAGAGGTATGGGAATCAGGTTGGACAGCTATATACAGGAGTACGAGTTGTCTTATCACGACGGTTATGTTTATTTCCACTCCGATTTCAAGGGCGCCGTCTATGTTGCCGTCTACAAGGACAAGGAGGGTGGCACTGAAGGTGTCTATGACAAGGATATTGACGAGATCCTCTGGAGCTGGCTTATATGGTCTACCTATGCTCCGGGAAAAATAATTTACAACGGCAATGCCTATATGGACCGCAACATTGGCTCCCTGTACGAAGGCTGGTGGGAAGGAAGGGGCTACAATGGAGGTTTCAGCTATCAGTGGGGAAGGCCCGCACCATTCGCTTCTTCATTGGGGCAGGCATATACTCCTTTCAACTACATCCCTCAGAGAACTAATGTCTTCTCATTTGAGAACATAGGAGACGGAACTACCGTAGACCACGCCACATCACATCCGGTCACATTCTTCTACCATCCTAACAGAAGCAACTGGATGCCGGATAACGCAACTTACATGAACCTTTGGTCAGATAACGTCAAAACCATTTACGACCCGTCTCCAATAGGCTGGAAAGTTCCTTCAAAAGCCCAGCTGACCGGAATTACATCTGCAATGTCTTTCTATGGAACCGGTTTTATCGGCCCTGCCTGCAGTTCAGATTTCGGATATGGAAATCCGGGCTCCGTTTTGCTGTGGAGCAGCACCTGTGATGACAGTGACGGTTTCATTGGAGCCTGGGCAAATGCCTATGGCTCAATGTATAAAAGATATAGTAGCTGGCCGGATGTATATATGATGTCCGGAATGCCTATACGCCCGGTTCAGGATGAGGCTTCATTGACTTATGCAGACCTGAGTGCAGAAGAAACGGCCAACTGTTACATAATTTCCAGTTCAGGAGACTACAAGTTCAAAGCTACCGTAAGAGGTAACGGAGCGGCTACGCTTGCCGGCGTCAGCAAAAACATAAGCCCGTCTGAAATCGCATCGGCTAATCTTCTTTGGGCAAGTTACGGCACCACTACCGCCCCGGCAGAGGCTGAAATGCTTTACGGCGTACGCTATGAGGACGGTTATGTATATTTCCGCGTTCCTGAAACCTTCCATGAAGGCAATGCTGTTATTGCTATCAAGAATTCCAGCGGAACGATTCTCTGGAGCTGGCACCTGTGGTTTACCACAACAGACCTTGCCAGTCTTGCCCAGACATACAATAGCGGAGCGGTATTTATGGACCGCAACCTTGGAGCGTTGACTAGAACCCACAGCAACTCCAACGCCTTCGATTACGGTCTTATGTACCAGTGGGGAAGAAAAGATCCGTTCCAGAACGCCGTTTATTCTGGCTTTGTCGACGGTTACGTATCTTCAAGCGACTGGGCCACCTGTTACATTCCAGCCACCCTTGGAGCGGCCGAACAACGCACTATTATGGCAAACCCAACGGTAGCCTCAATGGTTGCATATCCAACTACATTCAGTAGAGGTTCTTACGCAAACAACAATTTCGACTACGACAACTGGGCAACAGACATTACCGAAGATCTGTGGCAGGAAAGCAAAACCATCTTTGACCCTTGTCCTTCCGGATGGAAAGTACCTGACAAGAGCGCCTGGAACGACACGTTCGTCGGTTGGCTGAATGGGCATAGTTTCTATCAAGACGGTTTTTATATTGACGAAGGTGGTATTAAATGCCGCTTCCCTGGTATTGCCGTCCGTATGCCTAATGCTGTCTACGGATATAACGGAAGCCAATCCTACAAGCTTATTAATGGAGAGGGAGCCCTTGAAAGAACGAGCGATTATCACGTTATCGTATGGGCTCAAAACGGTGTGCTGTTAAAAGAGAAATTCTATTACGAGGACAACTCGTGGGGGTACGTCTCCAACCCTACCGGAGTTTATAACTATTCCGATTTTGGAAACGTCCGCAATCTGTACAAAACCAGAGGAGGTAGCGTACGCTGCGTAAGGGAATAGTTTCTTTCAATCAAGTAAGTATTATTAAAAGGTTATATCTATGAAAAGGATTGAAAAACAGTATTATGAAGCGCCTTTATCACGGATTTACGGGGTGGTTCAACAAGGTATTCTCTGCGCCAGCGGAGATACGGACGATTATCATGTAACCGATGATTCTTCAGGAGATGATGACTTCCAAAATTACACTATTATTTAATCGCGGAGGAAAAGTCATGAAAAAGTTATTAATCCTTTTAATCGCGACAAGTGCCGGACTGCTTTTTTCCTGCTCAAAGGGAGAAGCGGATTTGACAGAATCCAAGGCTTCTGAAGGCAAGGGGTTCAAGGGCACTACAGAGGCGGCCACCAAAACCGCTCTGAGCCAGAATGGAAGCGTTTACAATGTTTTGTGGCAAAACGGAGACCAGATTACCATTGTTGATGCCGCTTCAAATGTGGGTGTTTATTCCACAACCAGCACCACATCGCATGCGGACTTCACTCTGACTAGCGGAGCCGAGGCCACAACTCCAGACTACAAGGCATATTATCCGGCAAC
>JAFZMA010000160.1 GCA_017551215.1 Bacteroidales bacterium
AGCCTGCTCCTCATCGGTAATAACTGTGGTGTTTGCAGCAAGGGAGCTAACCTCCTTGTCTGTAGAACTCCACTCGAAAACAAGAAGTACAAGTCCGAGAGCTGCGATAAGGCCGATCTCGCGGAACAGGGTTTTCTTGTTCTCAAGATTTGCTTTTGGGGATTTCTTGATTTCCATATTGCTTTTGTATTAGATTATATTCTGCTCTTTAAGTACGTTTGCCGTGTTGCGGGTAGCGTCTGCGCTGGCCTTGAACAGAGCCTTTTCCTCATCGTTGAGCTCAAGTTCAACGATCTTCTCCCAGCCGTTCTTTCCAACGATTGCAGGAACGCCGATGCATAGATCGTTCTCTCCATACTCGCCTTCGAGATAACAGCAGCAAGGTATCATCTTTCTCTCGTTCATCACGATGGATTTTGCCATAGTCGCTGCGCTCATTCCCGGAGCATACCATGCGCTGGTTCCGAGAAGCTTGGTGAGGGTTGCGCCGCCTACCATTGTGTCTGCAACAACCTTGTCGCACTGCTCCTTGCTCAGAAGCTTGGTCACAGGGATTCCCTTGTAGGTTGCAAAGCGGATCAGAGGGATCATGGTCTTGTCTCCGTGTCCGCCGATAACCATACACTCGATGTCGCTTACAGGAACATCCAACGCCTGTGCAAGATAGTAGGTGAAACGGCTGCTGTCCAGCTGTCCTCCCATTCCGACAACCTGGTTCTTAGGAAGATTGTTCTTCTTCAGGGTGAGGTAGGTCATCGGGTCCATAGGGTTTGCGATAACCATAATCACAGCCTTTGGAGAGAATTTGAGCACGTTCTCGGTAACGCTGGAAACGATCTTTGAATTAACGCCGATGAGCTCCTCCCTTGTCATGCCAGGCTTTCTTGGAATACCTGAAGTGATGATAACAACATCGGAATCTGCGGTTTTGGAATAATCGTTAGTTACTCCGGTTATTTTTGTGTTTGTTCCGTACTGCTTGGCAGCCTGCATCATATCCATAGCCTTTCCTTCAGAGATACCTTCCTTGATATCCAGAAGAACAATCTCCGAACAGAAGTTAAGGTGAAGCATAGCCTCCACGCAGGAAGCGCCAACATTACCGGCGCCTATAACAGATACTTTAGCCATAAACTCTAAATTTTAGATAAATTTGCAACCACAAAGTTATCTGTTTACAGATAAAGGCAAAAAAGACAATATCAATAAAACATCAATGTTGCATTTTACGGATAATGATGTCAGAAGCCTCCTGAGGGGCAAGGCTGAGATAAAAAAGTGGATAAACCGCATACTCCGCGACAGGGGTTATCTGCCCGGTGAGATAAACGTGATTCTCTGTTCGGACGAATTCATCCTGGACCTCAACAAAAGCTCCCTTGGTCACGATTATTACACAGACATTATCACCTTCGACTATTGTGAGGGAAATGTTGTCAGCGGAGACCTGTACATCAGCCTTGACACCGTTCTGGCAAACTCAAGGACTTACCGCCAGATGTTCTCCCCTTCCTTGAAATGCGAATTGCTGAGAGTAATAGTCCACGGCATCCTTCACCTTAGCGGTGAGGACGACATCACCCTGTACAGGCAGAAGAAGATGAGAAGTGCAGAAAACGCCGCACTCAAACTGCTGGTTTCAGAATTTGATGTTGACAGGATAAGCGTGGGATACAAGGGCTAAAAACCTATGGGCATAAGCAGGAAATAC
>JAFZMA010000161.1 GCA_017551215.1 Bacteroidales bacterium
GAGAAGTTCAGGTGTGTCAATAGAAATATCCGGGTGATCTAAAATATATCTTTCAACCCTTTGACTTCCACCTTTTTTCAAAACTTTTGCTAATCCTTTTACTTCTGTATAATAAAACGGTTTTATCTCCTCCGGCGTGGAGCAGTTAAAATTCTTGATAACAGATTCTATTTTTAAAATAAATGTAAGCCCAGTTACAATAAAAAGAATACTAAAAATAACAACTAAGATTATTGTATATTTTTTCTTCATTGTAATTGGTAGCTGCGGAATAATAACGCTTGCTTAAGGCTTGAGGCGTAGGAAACTGTATCCGAAGCGCTTGACAGCTGCTTTCTCCAGTTCTTCGCGGTGAGCAGGGTGGGCAATGGCAATCAGGGCTTTGGCTCTTTCTGCAAGGTCCTTGTTTCTCAGATAGGCGATTCCGTATTCTGTAGCGATGTATTGAGCCTGGAAACGGGTGGTGACAACGCCGGCTCCCGGAGTAAGTGTAGGAACAATCTTGCTCTTTCCCTTGCTTGTGGCAGAAGGCAGGGCAATGAAAGTCTTGCCACCCTCGCTAAGTGCACCTCCGTACATGAAATCGTGCTGCCCTCCAACGCTGGAGAATATCTTCTCTCCTATACTGTCCGCGCAAATCTGGCCGGTAAGGTCTATCTCAAGGGCGGAATTGATGGCCATAACCTTAGGGTTCTGACGGATAATCTGAGGGTCGTTGGTAAGGGCTACATCGTAGAACTCCACGTCCTTGTTATAGTGGAGGAACTCGTACATGTGCTTGCTGCCGAGTGCAAGGGAAGCAACGCCCTTTCCTGGGCGGAACTTCTTGAGGGTGTTATCTATAACTCCCTCTTCCATAAGCCTTACCACGCCGTCTGTCATAGCCTCCGTATGGAGTCCCAGATGCTTGTGATGCTTGATTGCGTTAAGGACGGCGTTAGGAATTCCGCCTACACCGATCTGGAGAGTTGCGCCATCAGGAATCTCTCCGGCAATGTTGTTTCCGATGGCACGTTCAATTTCTGTAGGCTCACCGAATTCCATTGCAACCGGTGGTATATCACATTCTACGGCAGCGTGGATTTTTGATATGTGGATAAGTGCTCCTCCGTAAAGATATGGAATGCTCTTATTAATCTGTGCAACTACATAGTCTGCACTCTCGACTGCGGATACCGCAAGGTCTGCAGAAATACCGTAGCTGCAATAGCCGTCCTTGTCTGGAAGAGAGCAGTTTATGAATGCTACGTTAACGGGCAACTGCTTTGAGCGAAACAGAAAAGGTATCTCTCCGAGGAAGGCGGGAATCATGTTTCCGTTACCGCTTGCAACCCATTCTCTCTGGTCTGCGCAGAGGAAAAGGCTCCTCACTATGAAAGCCTCCTTACATTCCTCCTTGCAGAAAGGAGCAACGCCTCTTGGAATGCAGAATGCGCTGTAGACTTTAACATCGCGGAGTTCAGAGGCCCTGTCAGCCAAAGCCTGCTGGAGAATTTCAGGAACGGCCGTACTTCCCTGGAAATAAACGCCGTCTCCGCTCTTTACGCACTTTACGGCTTCTGCCGGGGTTACATATTTCAGATTATCCATATCAGGCATTCTTTTCTTTCTGAATCTGCTCGAACAGGCCCAGACGGTTGTCCATTTCAACAAAGTCCTCATCTGAACTCAGCCTGGAAACACATGCCCTTATGCCGTTCTGGCGGCTTCCTGTAGAATCCAGTGAGATGGCTGTAATTCCACATCTTACAAGGTCGTACATAAGTTCAGAGCAGGTCATGTTGCCATATCCGATAGTGTAGAAGAATCCGTCTCCAACCTTGCGGTCCAGATCCTTGTCATAAACAATGTGGAAGCCGTGCTTTTCAAAAATCTCCTTTGAACGGTGAGCCCTCTGGCCATATTTTGCCATCTCGGAGATGAAATCTATCTTTCCGTCAGCTGCTCCGCCAAGCAATGCTGCGTAAGCGTATTGCGCTGAGTGTGAAACGCCTGAAGAGGCAACATAGAGATATGTCAGCACAAAGTTGTCTCCCATTCTGCCGAAACCGTATTTCTGCCTGAGGGCAGGATAATCCCTGTAATACAATTTAGGAGAGAAGCATACTGCCGCGATTCTTTCCCCAGCATAGCTGAAAATCTTGGAGGAAGACATCATTATAACATAGTTGTCTGTATACTTTGCAACTGTTGGCTGGAAAGGCGGCTCTCCCGGCTTGGAAAGATCCTGGCGGAAGTCCATGCAGAAATATGCAAGGTCTTCAAGCACAACAACATCGTATTTTGTTGCAAGTTCGCCTATTGTCTTGAGTTCTTCTTCGCTGAGACAGATCCAGGCCGGATTGTTAGGGTTGGAATAAAGCACTGCCGCTATGTTGCCCTTAGACATGTACTCTTCAAGTTTTGGACGGAGCTTTTCTGCCCTGAACTCGTAAATGTCAAAAGCCTCTGTCTTGATGTTGTTCACCTTGGCCTGCAGCATGTTAGGGGCGAATCCTGGATTGATGTAGAGAATAGTGTCTTTCTCAGGATTCAGCTGGGAGCATTCCAGAATCAGGTTCATGCTGCCCTGCATACTCCCTACAGTTGGAACTATGCACTCCGGATCAATATCCACATCCGCAAATGCCTTAAGGAATTTTGAAGCGTTCTGCTTAAGAACCGGAATTCCTCCGATAGGGGGATATTCGTGAGCTATGTTACTATCAAGAGCCTTTTTCTGAGCCTCGATTCCCATAGGGCAGGCAAGGATTCCAGGCACTCCGATTTCCAGATGGATGAAGCGCATGTTTTCCAGGGCCTCGAGTTTGTTGGCAACTGCAACACACTGTCTTATAGTTGCGTGGGATATGTCGGAGATATCCATTTTGGCCAATACCCCGTCAACCGTTTCTTTAGCGATAGGCCTTTTCATAATCTTATCTTTTGCTTGCTATTTCGTATCCGGCTTCAAATGCCTTTATGTTGTCTTCAACGATTTGCTCACCCTTGCGGGCAAAGACGTTGCGGATTCCTTCCTTGATGGCCTCCACATCCAGAATCTCGATATATCTTGCGGCTGCTCCAAGAAGTGCCATGTTGCTGGATCTAGGGGCTCCGCAGTCCTTTGCAATCTGGTCAGAATCAAATGATATCACGTTAGCATCCTTCTTGAGGTCCGCATCTATCGCAGAGACCTCCGGATAGGAAGGAATGTTTACAAATGGTGCGCTGTTGGTAATGATCCAGCCGCCTTTCTTAAGATAAGGCAGATAGCGGAGGGCTTCCATAGGTTCCATGGAGATTATCAGCTCGCATTCTCCCTTAGGAATAAGATCGCTGAAAATAGGGTCGGAAGAAAGCCTGAGGTTACTCTGAACGTCTCCGCCTCTCTGGCTCATTCCGTGAACCTCGGCCTGCTTCAGATAAAGCCTGTTCTTTATTGCGGCCCAGCCGATTACAGTGGCTATGGAAAGTATTCCCTGGCCACCAACTCCTGAAAGTATAATATCTTTCTTCATAATCTTCAGCTATTTTTTAAGGTGTCTCTTTGCTGTCTGTATGCACTCTCTGCGGCAGACAACTACTGATACTCCGCGATATTCAATTTCTTCTCTGATGACCTTCTGCATTTCCTCATAGTTCTTTGGAAGTGGAATAATCAGGCGGACGTGCTCTTTAGGAACGCCGATTCCAAGGCAGATATTCTCGATTCTTCCGAAAGCGGCACTGTCCTGACCTCCGGTCATTCCGGTTGTCAGATTATCTGAAATGCAGACAGTTATGTTTGCACCCATATTCACAGCATCCAGAAGTCCGGTCATTCCGCTGTGGGTGAAAGTGGAGTCTCCAATAACTGCAATGGAAGGATGCACACCGCTTTCTGATGCGCCAATAGCCATGGTAATGGATGCGCCCATGTCTACGCAACTGTTAATTGCGTGGAAAGGAGCAAGATAGCCCAGGGTATAGCAGCCTATATCGCTGAATACACGGGCGGTAGGGTAATCCTTTACCACTTTGTTAAGGGCAGTGTAGAAATCCCTGTGGCCGCAGCCCATGCAAAGTGCCGGAGGACGTGGAACAGCAACATCGCTCTTTGCGCAGGTTTCCTTAGCCTCCATTCCCAGAGCATTGCGGAGAGCATCAGGAGTAAGTTCTCCAGTACGCGGAAGGGTTCCGTCCAGCCTTCCCTTAATTTCGTTATAAACAGGAAGATAGCCTCTCAGAGCCTTTTCCAGAAGAGGCTGTCCTTCTTCAACAACAAGGATGCTCTTGCACATGGAAGCAAGTTCCTTTACCTGCTTCTTGGATACTGGATAACGTGTAACCTTGAGGGTAGGGAACGCTGGCTGGCCTTCTATGTTTTCCATAAGGTAATTCCAGCCAATTCCGCAAGCTATAACTCCCATGTCGGCCTTTGGACCGGAGAGAACATTGCCTTTCTCGGAATCTTCCTCATACTGGGCATACTGCTTGATTATCTGCTCGTTCCTCAGTCTGGCAACTGCAGGCAGAAGCACCCAGCGCTTCTGATCATCCGGGAAGCGGAGAGGATTTTCATCCCTCATCTCTCCGGTCTTGACAACAGCTCTGGAATGTGCCATTCTGGTAGTTAGCCTCATAAGTACCGGTGTGTGGTACATCTCCGAATAGTCAAATGCAAAACGCACCATATCGTAGGCCTCCTGCTGGCAGGAAGGTTCCATGCAAGGAACCATGGCAAATTCGGCATAGAACCTGGAATCCTGCTCATTCTGAGATGAGTGCATGGATGGATCATCGCATGCTACAACTACGAGTCCGCCGCTTGCTCCGGTTACACCAGAGTTTACGAAAGCGTCTGCACACACATTCATTCCAACGTGCTTCATGCAGACCATTGCACGTTTACCCGCATAGGAGGCACCAAGAGCGGCTTCCATTGCAGTCTTCTCGTTGCAACTCCACTGGCAGTGGACTTTCCTTTCACGGGCCAGAGGGCTGCCTTGAATGTACTCCGTTATTTCAGTTGAAGGAGTGCCGGGATAGGCATAAACGCCAGAGAGCCCCGCATGCAGGGCTCCCAATGCCAGAGCCTCATCTCCCAGCAATAAAGTTTTTTCAGACATATTTCTGTAAATTCAAATAATTATTTCAGTTTATACGCTACGAATTTACAAAAACTCTATGAATCTTCAAAACTTTATTTCAAAACTAAGAAAGAGGTTTCAATATGTTACAATTTGAAAGTACAGGCTACTTGTTCAGTGCTTCCTCGTAGATCTTACGGTGAGAATAGAAGGCACCTTCATATTCTTCCTCTATGTCGTCTACCATCCAGTCATCTCCGTCATAGCGGAGGGTAAGCCTGACGAGTTCCGGTTTTTCCTGATCTTCAAACGCCTTGACCTTCACGAATGCCTTTGCATAGTGAGGGCCTATTTCTTCTGCCTTGACAAATTCGAAGCTTGGATTCTGGCTGTCCTGACCCATAATCCAGTGGTCGTGGTCTATGTAGAGGTCTCC
>JAFZMA010000162.1 GCA_017551215.1 Bacteroidales bacterium
AAAGGACTGAAAATCCTTGTGTCCCTGTTTCGATTCCCGGTGACACCACAAAAAAAAAGAGACTCGCTAAGTCTCTTTTTTTTTGTGGTGTATTTCACTTTCCGCTCTCTAAAAACTACTTCACTTTGATGAAGCCGTAGTCGTCGTAGCGAGGCTGGTCGTCCTCGTCTTCCTCATCGTCATCGTCTCCTTCTTGAGCTAGCAGCTTTTCGATGTCAAGAGCCAGCACTTCCTTTGTGATTTTCATGTAATCGTCTCCGACTTCCGCGTAATATCCGTCAAGACAGGTCTTTTCTAAAAGGATAGGAATGCCGGCCCCCTTGTCTGCAAGTTCCGACAATTCCATTATGTGAATGCATCTTTTAGGATCGGCCTTTTTCAAAAGTTCCTCTGCAACTTCCTCGGTTAAAGGAATCGGATCATATAGCCTTTCCAGGAAAGGAATCCCGTCTATACGGTAGAAGGATCTGAATACATACATGTCGCTGTAAGATTCGTTGTTGTCCGAGAAAGTCTTGTCCCAGCCGAACCTTCTTCCGTAATAATACGTCTGTTTTGTTGTTTCACAAAAAATGCTGTCAATATTAGTGTATGCCGTATCTGCCTCGTAATCGTATGCACCAAAGAAGAACAGGTCGTAGATATCACTTACTGCGTTCCACATTACGGTGCTTGTGTCCTGCATCTCTGAAAAGAGTTCTTTCCACTGCTCTTTGGAAAGGCCTGCTTTATTCAAGACACTGTTAGCCAAGGTGTCAGAGACATAGTCCAGATTTCTTGCGGCTCTTGAAACAAGAGTATCCGGCCGGTCAACCATAGCCATATCTCCGCTGTAGGAAACAGCTATTTCCAAAGGATGTCCGTCTTTTAGAAGAAAGGTGCTGCCGGAATACTGGGGTTTGTTGGCCTCAGGACCTGCCTTTACATAGTTTTCCTGAACAACACTTATAAGAACCCAATGGTTTTCCTTGTCGTTCTCCAGAACTTCCAGGGAAATGTCTTTTGAAATGGAACACATAATGGTAGTGTCTTCCATGACTTTGGCTCTCTGGTAAATGTACTTGAAAGGAAGTACGTCTCCCTTGCTGAGGCCTTCCAGAAAGTTCACATGAATGGTGTCTCGGCTTGGGGTGTCCTGTGCTTGGGCAAGGTTGCAGACCGTCAATAGAACGGATGCAAGAATCGCTGAGAATAACGTTTTCATACCGTGAGTTTTATATCGCGATTAGTTAAATTTGTCTTTAATGGGAGAGTTGTCCAGAAGATTGAGGTAGAAGGCTTTAACCTTTTCCCACTCGTAGAAAGGGAAGTTGTCCGTCTCCACAGGCAGGGTTGCCTCGTGCTCGTTAAGGAGAACCTTCACCAGGACCGGAGCGTTCTTCTTGCCGTAGAAGATGAACTGCAGGTTGCCGGCCTTAGGGATGTAGTGCTCCATGTTCCAGACGTTTGCAACGTTATCGTTGTCCGGCTCGTAAACTCCGGCACCGTCTATGTTCATGATTGAGCACAGAGGCATGAGATTGGAGTCATGCCCGAAGCGGAGGGTGGCACCGGCACTCTTCTTTCCGTCTGTTCCAGCCTCAGCGATGGCTTTGTCCGCAGTCTCGATGATGTTCTTCAGGAGGTTGGTCTGACGGTAAGGGGTAATTTTCTGGCCCATATCGCAGAAGCCTGCATATCTGTAAGATCCGAGGTTACGGTACAGGTTGACTCCGTAAATTTCTTCCAGAGTCAGTACATCGTTGAACCTGATGTCCAGATCCGTATTCGGCAGATTTACACACTGCTGGTAGAGATCATAGAGCAGGGTCATCGGAGTGTAGTGAGGAAGATTGTCCGGATTGTCCTTATATGCAAACTTCTGGTTGTAAGTGGAGAAGAACGATGTGTCCTTGAGAAGGGCTTGAGCCAGACGCTCCGGCTTGAAGACCTTGTCCCTGTAAGCTTTCAGGATGGCGGAATTCTCAGGTGCGGACGTGATTTTACTGAAGAACTTGTCCTTGTCCTGATAGTTCATATAGTACATGTCGTGGTAGGATGCATCGTTGGAAATCACGAGCTTAGGATTGAGTTCCTTAAGCCTCATGCAGGCGGCCTCCATGCTGAGGATGCATCTTATGATGACCGTTGACTTTGCATCTATCCTGGCGTTGCCCTTGAATACTTCCGGGAAGTTTCTGAACATCCTGCCGGCAATCTGGCGGTGCTGCTCTGCACCCAGGCGCGTAAGTTCTCCGTAGCGGCTTCTGGAAGCTTCTTCTACTTTTTCCACTCTCCTCAGAACATCCTGCCCCATAGGAGTGAGCATGCCTTCCTCGTTAGCCTTCTTGAGGAAAGCCACAGGATCCGTGTAATACTCCTCGTTAATCAGCCAGCGTGAGCCGTGTCTTCCGTAGTGACTGATATAGAAAGGCTTGTACCCTTTAGGCGCCTTGGTCTGCGCTGGAATCGAGGCAGGATCCTCATCCATTACCGGGTAAGGCTGGTAGTCAGAAAGCACCAGCTTTGGATTGGCCTGAACCTGCTCCCAGTCCGGAGTAGCATAAACGGGGCTGGTCTGCTTTCCCTTGTAAGGCTGGGCTTTTATACTCAGCGATGCAAGAATAACGAGTGCAACTGCTGCAAACAATCTTTTCATATACTATTCATTTATATCGTTAGCTTTTCTCCTTCGCTTTTGGCGATGATGACTGCTCCGCAGGCGTCTCCGTAGGAGTTGGTTGCGGTTCTTGGCATATCGCAAAGCTGGTCTATTGCAAGAACCAGGCCCATGGCCTCAAGAGGCAGGCCGGCAACGCTCAGGGCTATGCTCAGCATCACGAACCCGGCCATAGGAATACCGGCCGTTCCGATAGCGGAAAGCATTACTGTCCCAAGTACAATAAGCTGCTGGGTAATGCTCATGTCTATTCCGTACACCTGGGCTATGAACAGCACCGTAACTCCCTCATATAAAGCCGTTCCGTTCATGTTTACCGTAGCGCCTAAAGGCAGCACGAAACTGGTGATCTTGTTGGAAATTCCGCATTTCTGCTCGCTGTCCCTCATGGATATTGGAAGAGCGGCTCCGGACGAGCAGGTGGAGAATGCCGTAAGTATTGCGGTGGACATTTTCTTCATGTGGCGGTACGGATGTTCCCTTCCGAGCAGGAACACTCCGGCAGGCAGCACCCCGAAGAACTGTATGAGCATTCCTGCCCATACCACAACTAGGTATATGCCCAGTGAACTTATAAGCTCAACGATGGAGTTTCCGGCATTTATCTGTTTTGCCAGCATGTTGCTCACAATGGCAAACACTCCGTAAGGAGCGAGTTTTATGACAAACATCGTGATCTTCATGATTACATCGTTGATGGCATTGCAGATGTCCAGCAGAGTGGTCTTGGTCTTTTCCCCGCTGCGGGTGATGAAAAATCCGAAGATTATGGCAAAGAAGATGACAGGCAGGATGTTACCGGCACTCATCTCCTTAAAGATATTGTCCGGAACAATGTGGATAATCTGGTCCACAAAGGAAGTGTTGCTCTTGCCGATAGTGGAAACGTCCACGTTCTCCGGCATAGGAAGATTGGCTCCCACGCCCGGCTTTACCAGATTAACCAGCACAAGACCTATTCCAATGGCTATTGCCGTGGTTGCCAGGTAATAGAGCAAGGTCTTGCCGGCAATTCTTCCAAGGTCTCTGGAAGACTGGATGCTGGCCACTCCCACAACCAGTGACGTGAACACCAGAGGAATGATTATCATCTTGAGGGCGCGGAGGAAAATCTGGCCGGCCCAGTCAATGTATCCTGCATATTGAGGGAGCAGTATTCCGAACACCGCTCCAAGCAAAAGTCCCATCAATATCTGCCAAGGCAGCGCAATACTTATCTTTTTCATCGGCGATTAATATAGTTCAATTCCGTATAGTTCTCTGACACAGCCGTCTGCAAGGGCATCTAGGCTGCTGATGTGCATCTTTGGATCCAGGCCTGTTGCGGCGTAGGCTATAGGGATTTCCGTGCATGCTCCCACAATAGGCTGCTCCTTGATTTTCCACAGGCCCTCTATGATAGGGCGGAATTTACGTCCGGCCTCCTCGATTTTCCCTGCTTTTACAAGGTCCGTGACATCGTGGATATCAACCTGAGTCTGGTAGTCCGCAATGTCAAATGTATAGCCGCTGTCCTGGGCATGCCTCTGGTACAGGCCGGTCTTCATGGTTCCCAAAGTGGCTGTCAGCCAGGCTCCTTGAGGAGAAACCTTCCGCACTTTGCGAATGGTCTCGTCTATGATGTGAATTACCGGTTTGGAAAGCTCGCTCCGGAATTCGTCTATGAAATAGTGGGCGGTGTTGCATGTTACGCAAAGATAATCCGCTCCCCATTTGATCAGGGTTTCAAGCCCTTCCCTCAGATATCGCCGGGGATCAGGCCCCTTGCCCAGAAGATAAGTGGTCCTGTCCGGTGTCTCCGTATATTCGTAAACTATCATTCTCGGATGTTCCTGGTCGCAGTCTGCGGGATCCTTCTTTGCCAGAAGCATCAGGAAATCCGCGGTAGCGGCAGGCCCCATCCCTCCAAGTACTCCAAGTGTCTTGTCTGTTTTCATCGCTGAGTAATTAATATGTCCAACAAATTTACTGAAAAATCCGTATTAGCGTGTTATCTTTGCCACCTCAAACAATCGTTGGATGAAGAAATTCAGGGGACTGCTGCTGGCCATGCTTGCCAGTGCCACGTTCGGTTTCATACCGCTGTTTTCTATCCCTCTGCTTAACAGGGGAATAGACTTGGACAGCGTGTGCTTCTACCGGTTTGCTTTCGCATCCTTTTTCATGTGGATTATCTGCAAAATCAAGAGGGTTAAGCTGGATTATAACTGGAAGGAGCTTTCCGCAATGGCAGCCCTGAGCATATTCTACGCAGCTACAAGTTTCTTCCTTACAGCATCATACAAGTACATTTCCAGCGGCACGGCTACAACAATCCATTTCTTCTATCCGGTGGTGGTGGCTCTGGCCATGATGCTTTTCTTCCGGGAGAAAGTCTCCGTCTGGAAACTGGTGGCAATTGCAGCCGGAGTTGCCGGAGTGTTCTTCCTTAGCGGCGGTATCAGTGGAGAGAAAATCTCTCTTACCGGCCTGATTCTGGTGCTGGTTACGGTGATAACCTATCCGGCTTACCTGGTAGGGGTGAACCGCACTCCTGTGGTAATGAAAATGGACGGGATGAAGCAGACGCTTCTGGTTCTGGGATATTCCGCCGTGATTTTCTTTATCAACGTGATGGTCAAGGGTGCGCACTTTACGCCACTGACCACCGGAGAGCACTGGATCTTCGCGCTTTGCCTAGCCATAATTCCTACACTCATCAGCGATTTTGCACTCATCTACGCCATTCAGCTGGCGGGAAGTACAATAACCGCAATCCTTGGCTGTATGGAACCTCTGGTGGCGGTCATCTGCGGAGTGATTTTCTTTGGAGAGGCCTTTACGGCAAACTCCCTGGTGGGCATGCTCCTGGTATTTGCCGCAGTGTTCATTATCATAGTATGCTCCCGACCTCGCAAAAATGAATAGGCTAGGCACGCTTGTTCTTGAGTTTTTCTTAAATTTGTCTGCAATAGGAATCAACAATACAAATCTCTGATATGAAAAGTTTAAAAGGAACCAAGACCGAAAAGAATCTGCTCACCGCTTTTGCCGGAGAGAGCCAGGCCAGAAACCGTTACACTTTCTTTGCCAGCGCAGCCAAGAAGGAGGGCTTTGAACAGATAAGCGCAATCTTCACGGAGACAGCAGACAACGAGAAGGAACATGCAAAGAAATTCTTCAAGTTCCTGGAGGGAGGAATGGTGGAAATCAAGGCCACTTTCCCGGCAGGCATCATAGGTACAACTGCAGAAAACCTGAAGGCATCCGCTGCCGGAGAACACGAGGAGTGGAGCAAGGATTATCCTGAGTTTGCCAAGATTGCAAAGGAGGAGGGATTCCCTGAAATAGCAAAGTGCTTCAAGGAAGTTGCCGTGGCAGAGAAAGCC
>JAFZMA010000163.1 GCA_017551215.1 Bacteroidales bacterium
GATGCCAAGAAAGATTCCAAGAAGAATATCAAGAAGGGAAAGATCATAGGATATGCTTCTCCGGAAGGTCCGGAAGACAAGAATAACCAGCTTTCCACCCAGAGGGCAAAGAGCGCAAAAGACGCTTACGACAAGACCATCTCCAAGAGAGCGGATGTAGACATGGACGTTACGGTAGAGGAAAAGGGAGAGGACTGGGAAGGATTCAAGAAGCTCGTAGAGGAGTCTAATATGGAAGACAAGGATCTGATTATCAGAGTGCTTTCCATGTACTCGGATCCTGTTGTTCGGGAGAGGGAAATCCGCAACATGTCTCAGGTGTTCCAGACTCTGAACAACAAGGTGCTTCCTCAGCTCAGGCGCAGCCGCATTGTAGCCGAGATCGAGCAGAAGAATTTCAACGATGACGAACTCAAGCAGATGGTGGCAAATTCAGACGAGCGCCTTACGGAAGAGGCTCTGCTTTACAGCGCAAACCTGTTCGATGACCCGGCCAAGAAGGCTTCCATCTACAGCCTTGCTGCACAGAGGTTTAACAGCGACAGGGCTTTGAACAACCTGGCCGCCCTTGCTCTCCAGCAGGACAAGCCTGCAGATGCCGCTTCCTACCTCCAGAAGGTTGCCAAAAAGACTGCCGGCTACTACAACAATCTCGGCTTGGCTGAGCTTCAGAAGGGTGCTTTGGACAAGGCTTCCGAATACTTCAATATGGCCAAGGGAGAGAACGGAGAAATCATAGACGCCGCAAAGAACAACCTGGCATCTATCCTGATCCAGAAGGGAGACTATAACGGTGCACTTAACGTTCTGGAGGGGACAGACGGATTCTATCATGGTCTGGCTCTGCTGCTTAACGGAAAGAACGACGAAGCGCTTAAGGTTCTCAAGAACGAAAAGGACCCGGATGAATCTTACCTCAGGGCTATCGTCGCCGCAAGAAAGGGAGATGTCACAACCTGCGAGAACGAACTTGTAAAGGCCTTTGAAAAGAAGGTTTATGACGACCGCATTAACAACGACATAGAGTTCGCCGCTCTGCAGTAACAGGCAAACAAGATGCACGACCCTTACAGGATGAAGCTCGTCCTTTTCTCGAACACCTATCCTTACGGGATGGGCGAGACTTTCCTTGCGGACGAGGTTCCATATCTTGCAGAGGCGTTCACAAGCATCACTGTATATCCGCTCTACAAGCCTGAAGGAGAACAGAGAACAACTCCTCCCAAAGTTACCGTAGAATCCCCTCTTCTGCCTTTTGACCACAAGGACAAGGGGGGATTTCTGCGTTACGGCCTGCTGAACACCGCACCGTTTTTCTTTGCCGCAAAAGAATTTTTCCGCGCGTTGTTTGGAACGGGCATAAAGCTTGGGGCCCACCCTAACTCCACACAAAAAAAAGCGGGGCTTGGCAAGAGGCTTCACATCTTTTTCAACTATTTCCTGATGCTCAGGACCATCCTCGGCGACAGAAAAAAAATGAACCTCATTGCCCGTGAATGCGCCTTTGCGGACAAAGTCTATTTCTACTGGGGAGACAAGAGCGCCATGCTTATCCCTTTCCTTAAGAAGAAGCTAAAAAAACTCACGGACAACCCTCCTTTATTCTGCGTAAGATTCCACGGCTCAGACCTTTACGAGGGAGCCAAGGGCTATCTTCCTTTCCGCGATAAATTCTTCTCTGCCGTGGATTATGCTATCCCCGTTTCATACGACGGAATGAATTACATCAAGAGCAACTACAGTCCGGGGCCGAGGATAATGGAGGTATGGCATCTGGGAAGCGCGCATCACGATGAAAACTTCCATAATTTCATCGCTGAGGAAAATGGGGATGTGCCGCAAAAGACGGATGGCACTTTCAACATTGTTGGTTGCGCCAATGTGATTCCGCTCAAACGCATCGGACTTGTTGTAAGCGCATTGCAGATGATTGCAAAAGATGCGGAGGCATGCTTTAAAATCAGAGAGAGAGGATTTGACAAAATAGTCTACACTCATTTTGGGGGCGGAAATCTTCTGGGTGAAATCAGGCGGGAGGCGCAAAACTGCAATGCGGAAAACCATATAGATTTGAGCTTCGATTTCCGTGGAGCAAGACCTCATGAAGAAGTCTTAAAACACTACAGGGAAAACGGGGCGGACCTTTTCATCCTTGCCAGCAGAAGCGAAGGCATTCCGGTTTCAATCATGGAGGCCATGAGCTACGGCATTCCGGTTATCGCAACCAACGTTGGAGGCGTAAAGGAACTCTTCCGCAACTGCCCGGTGGGCTACATCGTTGATGCGGACATAACCGCAGAAGACCTTAAAAACCAAATCATTGAATATGTTCTTCTTCCAGACGCCATCCACAATCAGTTGAAGAGCAACTGCTACATCAACTGGAAGGAAGATTGGGACGCCCAAACCAACTACACCCGCTTTGCGGAAGAACTAATTGGAGTGTAATTATGAAAAGATTCTTGCTCTTGGGCCTCGCCACATTTTTCTGCCTGCAAATCTTTGGGCAGAAGAACACGTCCGATATCAAATACTACAGCCATATTTATGTGCAATCAGAGATAAACGGACAGCCGGCAA
>JAFZMA010000164.1 GCA_017551215.1 Bacteroidales bacterium
AAGCATCTGCAGGGATCTTCTGAAACAACTCAACGGTCTGCCGTTCTATTCGATGGAAGGTCCAAAGTCTTTGGGACGCGAGTGGGTGGAAAACGAGGTTATTCCTCTTATAGAGGCTGCCAGGGGTGAAGACGGAAGCCCTCTGGGCCTTGCGGACAAGCTGGCTACGTTCACGGAACACGCGGCATACCAGATATCACTGAATGTCAGGCAGACAGATGCAGACAAGGCCAAAGTCCTTACTACGGGCGGCGGGGCATTCAACAAGTATCTGCTGGAAAGGATGCGTTTCAACGCTCCCCAGGCGCAGTTCATAGTCCCGGACGAGATAACGGTAAAGTTCAAGGAGGCCCTGATCTTTGCCTTCCTGGGAGCCCTGTATCTGGCAGATATGCCAAACTGCATGAGCAGTGTAACCGGTGCGGAATATGACTGTATAGGCGGTGCAATGTATAAAGCAGGCCGCTAGAAACGCTTTTTCTTCAGATATTTTTGGAAGTTTGCAAATAAGTTGTATTTTTGCAGTCCCAAAACCGAAGGCAACCTCTTGTATAGGCCAAGGCGGCCGTAAGACACTGTAAAATTGGTTGATAGTGCTTTTGGTGCAATGTTGCCGATTAAATTTTAAAGAAATGGACTTAATTAAAGTAGCTCAGGAGGCATTTGCCGGCGAGAAAAAAGAGTTCCCTGCTTTCAAGGCAGGAGATACCGTAACCGTTACCTACAAGATCAAGGAGGGTGACAAGGAGAGACTCCAGAATTTCAAGGGCGTATGCCTGCAGAGAAGGGGAGCTGGCCAGACCCAGACATTTACGGTTAGAAAGATATCCAACGGTGTAGGAGTTGAGAGGATATTCCCTCTGAATTCACCTTTCATCGAGAAGATCACCGTAGATAAGGTAGGTAAGGTTAGAAGGGCAAGAATCTTCTATCTCCGCGACCTGACCGGTAAGAAAGCTCGTATCAGAGAGAAGAGCTTCGCACGTGGCGAGAAAAAGGCTGAGTAATCGGCCTCAACCGGCTCCGTAGCTCAATTGAATAGAGCATCTGACTACGGATCAGAAGGTTGCAGGTTTGAGCCCTGCCGGAGTCACAAAAAAAATCAGGATGACCAATTTCTGGTCATCCTTTTTTTTTGTGACCTTTTTTTATCCCTTTTTCTCCACTGACAGCCCTTGTAAAAACTCTACAAAGGCCTTTTTATAACCCTACAAAATGCGCTTCTACGGCATTATTGTAGGGTTTTGAACTCTACAATGGGTGTTTTGTATATTCTATTTGACTATATTTGTTGTTAGAAATAGCAAATGGAATATTTATGGGTATAACAGATATCTTTTCCAGGAAATCAGGCAGGCTCGAAAAGGGCATAAGCGGCCTGATGGAGATAGTGGACCAGTCCCTGCTGGTATTCAGGGAGGGAGTCAAGAACTATCTCTATGAAGACGAGGAGAGTTTTGCGGAGAATCTTGGGAAAATGGCCAATCTGGAAGCGGAAGCCTCTTCCCGCGTAAAGGAAATCG
>JAFZMA010000165.1 GCA_017551215.1 Bacteroidales bacterium
CGGGCTTCAGATCTACCCTTATCTCAGCGATTTTCAATTCTACGCAGCCGGTGGACGGACCGATGATGAGGACTTCATCGCCGAGCTTGATTTCTCCGGAGTCCACCAGCACCTCGGCCACGCCAAGCTTTGAGAAGTAGTTGGTAATTTTGGCAGCGTAGACCTTTTTGCGGGCGGCTTTGTTGCCGTAGACCTCGCTCCACTCTCCAAGGCGCGCGCCCTGGTAGTAGCCGTCCCAGAAGCCGCGGTTGAACACTCCGGAGAGCCTCTCCTTGAGCTCCCGCTTCATCTCATCTGTGTAATTACTTGCGCAGCAGGCATCTGAGGCCTGGCGGTATGCGGCGGTAACTATCTTCACGTACTCGGCACTGCGAGCGCGGCCCTCAATCTTGAACACAGAGATTCCCGCATCGATGATCTTGTCCACGAACTCTATGGTACACAGGTCCTTGGGACTCATGATGTACTTGTTGTCTATCTCCAGTTCGCGCCCGGTCTCCAGGTCGGTGACCCTATACCCTCTGCGGCAAAGTTGGTAGCAGCTGCCACGGTTGGCGGAAGCCCCGTACTCCTGCAGGCTGAGGTAGCACTTGCCGGATATGGACATGCAAAGCGCACCGTGTACGAACAGCTCCAGACGCAACAGTTCCCCTGATGGCCCACATACGTGCTCTTCCTCTATCCGGTGGCTTATATCCTTGATCTGCGGCAAAGTAAGCTCGCGCGCAAGAACTATCACGTCCGCAAACTGCGCGTAGAACTTGGCCGCCTCATAGTTGGAAATGTTCATCTGCGTGGAAGCATGCACCTCAATGCCCATGGCTCGAGCCATCTGAATGACAGCCATATCGGAAGCTATAACGGCAGAAACGCCAGCTTCCCGAGCTGCCTTCAGCGCCTTGCGAACATCCTCCATCTCCGTCTGGTACACCACAATGTTCAGCGTCAGGTACGTCTTCACCCCGTGCTCCCTGCAAATGCGCACGACCTCCGCAAGATCCTCATTTGCAAAGTTATTGGCGGAATGGCTCCTCATGTTCAGATTGCCCACCCCAAAATACACGGAATCCGCCCCGCCCTGGATGGCCGCCATCAGGCACTCGAAATTCCCCGCCGGTGCCATTATCTCAATCCTCTTGTCCATATCAATAGATTTAAAAATAAACTAGAACAGGTCGTTAATTTTTAGTCCGAAGAAATCTTCAAGAGGCAATCCCTCCGGTCCTACAATCAGTGCTGTACCTATTTTGTCAGAGTATAGTTTTTTGAATTCTTCAAAGCCGGAAGTGTTGTCTGCCCTTGAGCTTTTGACCTCAATCGCCACAAGTTTTTGTCCTTTTTTTAGCACATAGTCACATTCTTGCTTTCTCTCGTTTCTCCAATATAACAGATCAAAACCATCTAGAATAGAATGGTTTGCCAGATGTGCTCCTACAGATGATTCCACCAGCCTTCCCCATTCGGTAGGGTTTGTTCTCGCCTGTTCAAATGTGAACTTCGCGTAGCGGTTTCTGAATCCACTGTTGTAAACCTGCATCTTTGGTATGGAGTTTTTCTCTCTTATCGCAGAGGGAGCATATTTCTGAAGAGGTTTGACAGTCATTGTCTGGTCAAGGATATTCAGATATGTCTTTATCGTAGGAACGGTTCCTTTGTTCAGGGTACTCTGCATCTTTGTCAAAGATAACTCTTTGACTGATTCTATGCAGGCAAGTTCAAAGACCTGTCTTAACAGGGCGGAATTCCTTATTTCTTCTATTTCAACGATATCCCTGGCAAGGATAGGGGAGATAATGGAATCTTCCACCAGATTCTGCCAACGGTTCTCATCGTTAATAGTATCGGCGAGCCCGGGGAATCCCCCAAAATAGACATATTGGTCAAGAGAAAAACCAAAGGCCTCCCGCATTTCGGTCCAGTCCCAGTAGCCCATTTTTATAGTCTCGAAGCGCCCGGCCAGTGAATCTTCCAACCCTTTTTGCAACAGAACTCTAGAAGATCCAAGAAGAATAACCTTGAGGTTTCTTCCCTCTCTTGTGTCGGAATCCCATTCTTTCTTGACCTGTTCGCTCCAGTTTTCTATTTTCTGGATTTCGTCGATGACAAGAATCCTCTCTTTCTCCTTGCGGAGATTCATTTTAATTCTTTCCTCTTGCCAGCGGTTGGGAATCCAGGAACTGTCGTATCGGTTAACGGCATCTGCAGCAAATATGTCGTATGGCACTTTCAGCTTTGATGCAAACTGGCCGACCATAGTAGATTTACCTACCTGCCGAGGCCCCATCACTATCTGAATTCTTTTTCTTGGCTCGGCCATCCGCTTATGGAGAATAGCCAAATGCTGTCTTTTGTAAAGCATGTTTGTAAAATCTGTCTTGCAAATTTATAAAATATATTTTACAAAATCACAACAACAAGAAGAAGTTTGCACTTGCAGTTTAGAAATGTTTGACTACATTTGCACTGGAATCGTCACGGGGAATTCGCAGAAGGGTTGACAACCTTTTCAAGTTTACTTGATTCGAGCCCCATCAAAAGTCGCGGCCTAGGCGACTTTTATTTTTTTTGACAGAAGAAAAAGAGGAGATACAGTATTGCACGTAATGACCATTTGATTTCTGAAGTCCTACTATTAAACGAATCTTTTTATATCTCATTCGTATTATATGGGAGAATGATTTTTGATTCTGATCGTTTTCTTTACGAGGTTTCTTGACAATATATTCCGCATTAGAGAGTATTGAGGTTAATTCTAAAACAGCAGCCGTTGACTCTGGAGAACCGGCAGCTCTTCCCACCGTCTCGTTGATAGACAGGAATTTAACTCGAATATAATCCTTCAGTGATTTATTCCAGATTTTCTTATCTGGATGTTCAGAAATCCACTTTGCGTAAAAATCCTTGATGATTTTTTCTCTGATCTTGATGTCCTCCCGACTCTTACCCTTCGGAATCTCTTTCATCTCTTACTCCTCCAACATTAAACAGCGGCATTGAATCCGCTTTTCATTGGAACAAAGATAATGATTGTACCACTTAAACCAAAGAAAACCAGAAAATAAAAACTTTTATGAATGAAAATACTTGATTACATTTGCACTGGATTAGTCACGGGGAATTCGGCGGAAGGGATGACAACCCTCTCAAGTTACACTTGATCCGAGCCCCTAAAAGTCGCTACCTAGGCGACTTTTTTATTTGTGCCTGTTTTCCAAGATTCTCCGGATGAATATGTCTTGCATCTCGAAATATAAAAAGGCATTGATGTTGTCGTATGTGTGCTTTTTGATGGCATCAAAGAAAGACTTGAAGTTCTGATCTTTCTTAAATACATCCAGATTCTTTTTTAGGAAGTTATATAAGTCTTCGTATGTGTAGATTTCCCAATATTTGCCCATATCTCCCTTTATTTCTGGCACATTGTATTTTGGAGACAGCACTATTGTTTTGATAACGGTTCTCTCTCTTTCCTTGGTTTCGCTAAGCCAGTTGAGGTAGTTCCAATATCTTTCCAGTTGAGCCCCGTCTCCGTCATCATCTACACGATTAATATCAGACTCAATCTTGTTTTCAATGGCAAATAGTGTTCTATCATCTCGAACAAGCAAATCTATTCGACCTCCGCTATTCTTTTTTGTCCACTTGACAGATTTGTCTTCTATCTTCGCCGATTCTTCTCTTGTAACGTTGTAGCCTTCTGAAATGCTTATATGGCAGACATCTCTGAAAAATCTAATCCATAGTTTTCTGTATGAAGGTTGCAGCATAAAGTAACATAAGGCATTGGAAAAGATGTTCTCGTTATTCTGTATCTGGCATATATCAAATAAAGACACTTTTCGCTCCTCAAGGCGGGAAGATATTAGCTGCTCATCTACTTTTTCCTCGGACTCTCTCCAAATTTCATTGCTGAGAATTAAATGGTTCATAAGCAGATTAAAGTCATTTTTCTTCTCCTCCACTTTTTCTTTTGCAAAGTCTCCGCTAAAAGTACCTTCTGGATACATATATTGTTTTAGGGATGCCTTAGCCTGCTGGAAACCACTAAGACAGAAAAAGATATGGGTGTCTGTAGAATAACTGTTGTCTACATATTCCTTCTTTATCTGGCATCCACCATCATTATCTTTCTGGGCAAAACGAATAAATACCCTCATGTTATTTTTAGGTACATAAAGTTTTTCCGCGCTGAAGGTAATGTAAACGTTTTGCTGTTCGGATTGTCGGAATATGTCAAGTATGGAAGCCCCTCCATATGAGATGCCCCCCTCTTTATTGATATACTCCACTTGACTGTTGGACAGCCTTTTATTCTCTTTATAACTATCGGGCTTTTTAAGGTCAGAATCAAATACATCTTTCAGGTCTTTTGCCAAACCGATAACTTCCACTTCTCCTGCCTTATGGTACTTCACAAGAAGCATATAGCCAATCTTGCCCTTATGATTGGAAGTGAAATCTCCTGTAGCGTTGAGATACAGATAATGCTTTCCGTTATCGGCTTGATACATGTTGATAACTTCATGTCCCAAATTCGAGGCAAGATAGGTGCCAACATACATTCTGTTCAAAACAATTCCTCTTTTGTTGCCGCTCATTCTCAAAACAGTAAAATAGTTTTATCTTTTTTTCATTAACAGGGTTTTAAGTACCATACTCCCAACTTTTCTTTCCAAACCCATCTTTGTTAAAGGGAAACCCGTTCCGCGCGCAAGGTTTTGCTTGAGCACAGATATTCCCACGGCTCTTTTCCAAGAGAATGCAAGACCAGGTATTCTTTTCATAGTGTCTGCTATTGTTTTTTCATCCAACGAATTATTCGGAAAGGAAGACCCACAGCAAGAATAACAACAAACGTCGCTATTAGGAATCCTGGAGTAAACCATTTGTCTCTATCTGTGACAAAAAGAGCACACAAAAGGACAACAACAATTTCTATAATAAATACTATGCCTATGATTTTCAGTATTTTTACAAACATGTATATCTTAGTCAAGTTTAGGATAACCAATATCTTTGATTGAAAACTCTTCGCTTAATATAAGTTCCCGTTCCGGCTCAATCGTGTCGTGAAAAATGTTTGCCAAATCTTTTGCTATAGCAATCCTTTTTGAGTCCCAACAGATGATTTTCCAGGCAATTCTCAAATAAACAGCATTTACAGACTCTGAGTTTTTTGCTTTACGGGTAAAGACCTTTGGATTAGAGGAAGAAAAATATCTTTGGAAATCAGAAAGATAACCATATTGTTCTTCCATTCTGGAACTGATACCCTTATATAGCAACACCAATGTATCCTTGTCTTTTACAGTAAGGGTTGGAGAATCAAAAGACTCATCTCCCTTATCTCCGCCGGCAGTAAGATGCAGATGAGTAGGAAGTGCCGGCATCTCTGCTCCCGTACAAGCCAAGATTGTTATAGACCAGGCATTCTCTCTGTTGGTAAGTATTTCATAGTCCCTCATAAACTCAGCTAGGTTTTCTTCGTCCGAGATGTTGTTTACCAAATAGTAAGATTTATACGGATAGATGGATCCAATGTCTCGGCTGATGAAATTGAAGTTTCCAAACAGAGCTAGATAGTAAGAGAAGTTTGTGCTGCTTGGGTCGGTGACACCAGAGGTGTTTACAATGGTTATTCTGGAACCACGATCTATACAGCAACCATAACTGCGGTTGACAGGGAAGCATTCAACCGCCAATTTGTCTTCTGCGTGTTCTTCAATCGTTTGGGTTACGGCGAGATTAATCATCCTCAAGTTCTTGCTGTTGTTGACCACATCAATGATATCGTCAAGCTTTAGCCCCTGCTGGGCTTGAAGATTGCCGATAGACCGATATTGTGGTACAATCTGTGTTCTTGTTGGTCTGTCACATTTTCTTTCAAATGCGTTCAAGACCTTCTCTGTATTGGAGTTGATAACCTCTCGCTTGGCTTCTTCTTCAATGACTTCAGTAAATCCAGATCCTATTAATCCTGCGGGAACAGCAAAAATAGCGATTCCCAATATGCCGATAAGAAAAGCAATTATATGTCCGGATGTAGTAACTAATGGTGCGTCCGCCACTTTCCCAGGATCTCCGATATATCTTGAAAAAGACCATACTATGGATGACCATCCGTTGTCTATAAATTCCGGATTGTGCGGGTGTTCAAAAAAGTAGAGCAGAAAGGAGAGAATTACGGTCACAATCAGAAGAAACTGCACGGAAATAATCATCTCTGTCTTTTTCGCCTTGAAAGCTTTGGCCAAAATCCGGAAAGCTTTCATATATCTGAATATCTTCAGAAGCCTGGCTATTCTAAACAATCGGGCTATTCTGAAGGTTCTCATTGCCGAAACAGGCATAGGTATCAGGAAATTTATCCAGAAAGGATAAGTGGCTAGTACATCTATGATTCCGTAGAAAGAAAAACAATATCGAATTCGGCCCCAAACGCCTTTATATTTTGGATTTACTGCACTTGCCGCCCAGATTCTCAGAGTAACCTCTACCGTAAAGAAGATTTGTACGATCCAGTCTATTATCAGCAGTATTTTTTCAAGCCTTTCAGAAATGGAGAAGGTAGAAATAAATGTTTCTATTGTGCTGACAAGTATAAAACCGATAATGACATAATCAAAAACGTTATGCCATTGCTTGGTGTGAAGGTTATCATCAAAAACCCTGGCAAGTTCTTGTTTGAAAGAAGAGACGTTCATAATAGAAGTGTTTGATGTATTATTTACACCTCTTCAGCGATTCTTTTAAAGATTCGATTTCTCTTTTCCAGTTCTCAATATTTCTGTCATGAGAGGCGGCTCTGTCTATTTTCTGTTTGCGATAAGACGCTTTAGAAGAAGGAAGGCTGGCGCTTTTTACGCATCTGGCGTAGTATTCGTTGTCTCTCTTTTTGCTTTCCTTTTCATTGGCGATTCGAGCCCTTAAATCAATAATTCTTTTCTTATAATCTTCTTTACTCATAATTGTGATTTATTTAAAACGGGTGGTGCCCCTAAAGCACCGCCCGTTTTTGGTAACATAAAAGCTTTAATACTATTTACCTGCAGCTGTAAGAGTTGCCTTGTTGTCGGCAAGTTTGCTGTCATCTGCATTGGCTACCTGAACGCCGATACCGAACAGTTCGCTCAGCTTGTTCTCGAAAGTGCCAACCTGAGTGTTTCCGCCAACTGCGAGCTTTCCTCCCTTTGCCTTAGGGTCTTTGATTTCTGCAAGGGTTGCATCATCGTTTGCGAACTGCTTGCAAGCTTTTGTGGTGTAAACGCGGAGGGTTGCTCCAAAAGCTTTCTTGAAGTCAGCCTTCAGAGTTTTAACCTTCATTCTTGGATCAATGTTAAAATCTGCCATAAACGTTAGTTTTAAAGTGATGATATTTGTTGATAATTATTTGGAGTTCAGAAAATCAATCAGTTTGGCTCCAAATGTCCTGGTATTCCATTTCTCGTCATAATCGAACCCGGCCTCTTTGGCAATGGTTCTCAAAGCGTCTTTAGTGTTGTCATAGGTCTTGAAAACCCTGATGCTTCCGCTTTCTTCTTTTTCAATAACGAAGTATTCAAAAGTTGCGAATTTGCTCATAATAAATAGTTTTAAGATTAATTTTAGTCAAAGCTTATTTCAAGTTCCGGTTCTGACTTGATAAGGTCTGCAAGCATAAGCATTACAAACTGGTGATCCATATCCAAAGCGTCCGCTGCCGCCAGGAGGTTGGTCATTTCGTCATAAGAAAGAACATTGTCGCTGATTACAATCTGAAGGAATGCCTCCATTACGATTCCCACTTCTTCGTCGTCAACCTTGGCGGCGGCTTCTTCCAAATATTCTGTTGCTTTCTCAGCAGACAGCTTCTTAACTTTTGCTAACTCTTCGTCTACAAGTTTGACAAACACATCTTCTTTGAATTCAAGAGCCTCAGCAACTTCTTTTACGGCCTCTTTTTCCGCTTCTAGATACTCTTCGTCGGCCCAGATGGCTGCTGCCATGAAAGAAGCAAATACTCTAATATCTGTTTTCATAATTGTTTATTTAAATAATCTTAATATTCTGTTTTTCAGGCTTCCTTTCGCCCTTCTTGCCTTAGCCATTCTGGCGGCGATAGCCTTTCCTTCCTTAGTTCTTTTGTCAACTTTTCCGGAAGCGGTCTTTTTTACTGCGGGCTTTTTAGCCGTAGCCTTTTTTGGCGCAGTCTTTTTTGTGGTTGTTTTTTTAGTTGCCATAGTCTAACGGTTTGGTTATCTGTATTTCTTCTTTAAAGCTCTTCTAGCCTTGGCCATTCTGGCGATTATTGCCTTTCCTTCCTTGGTTCTCTTGTCAACGCTTCCGTCAGCATTCTTTTTAACGGTTTTTGCATTGATTTTTTTCTTGAGAAGAGTCTTGTTCTTTTTCATGGTCCGCTGGGCCTTTTTCACCCTTTCAGCGATGGCCTTTCCTTCCTTCGTTCTTCTGTCAACGTGTCCGGATGCCGTTTTCTTGGTTTTAGTTTTCATTGTCTTTATTTAAATTATCATACTTGATTCCGAAAAATCCAGCGAAAAAATGGCGGAATCTAATTACAAATAGTATAATCAGTGTTATTGGAGAGATCAGCCATGTCCAACTCCCAAATAATTTTGCTTCCAAAATAGTTAGTACGATCCAAATTACGATATACCCTAATGTTTTTATAATAGGCATTAGTTCTTCCCTGAATTCTGCTCCGTCATTGTAAGATTCTTGTTTTGACATATCTGAGAATTGTTATATGAGTTGTTTTTTTTTATTTAAAACTAAAGAAACAATTGTTCTAAGCAAGATAATAGAGGCTACCATCAAAAAAAATGGAAATAAAAGAAATGACAGAAAAAAACCTCTTTCAGGAATCCTTCCTAACCAATTTTTGATATAATTAATATTTATCCATCCGAATAGAAACTTCTTGACTTTTTGACGAGTTTCTATTCCGCTTTGGTAGTTTTTCTCTTTCATATTTGAGGTCTTCCTTTTCGTCTTTCTTTTTTAGATCGTCAAGTTCTTTTAGTGAGACTATCTTGATTAACGCCACAACTAACTTATAAGGAAAGATTATTAGCTTTATAAGCAATTTGAGAATGAACTTAATAATATCCATATAATCACTACTCTATAGGCTACTCACAGTTTTTAGCGGACACTAACAATTACTCTATAACAATGAATTCTGTACGTCTGTTTTCTGGAGCGTTAGGGTTATCCGGATTTTTAAGACGGGAAGAACCATATCCCACATATTCAAGTCTAGATTCTTCTATTCCTTCGTTGTTAATAAGGAAATTGACAGCAGCCTTTGCTCTTTCCACCGACAGGTTCTGGTTGAAATTTGCGTCTCCTTCTGCAGAGGTGTGCCCCTCAAGCTTTAATTTTAAATCAGGGTTCTTTTTGAGAACCTTGGCTAGATCGTGAAGAACGAATTTTGCGCTTTCACTCAAATCTGCTTTCCCGGAGATAAATTCCGCAGCGTTGAAATTCTTCTCAATTTCTTCGATTTGCTGTAGGTAAAGCGTGTCGTGAACAACCACAACTTTTTCGACTTCCTTGACGACCTCTTTACCCTTTCTACCAAAGAGCAAGAATAGTATTAGAAGAAGAGCAAGAACTCCAATAAGAGCCCATACCCACCAAGGGATACCCTTCTTTACGACAGGAGGAACATAGCCATTGAGGTATTCCAGCCAGAAACCACCCTTTTTGCCAATGCCTTTTTCCGCCTCTTCAAAAGAAGCTACTTCTATTCCATACTGTTTGGCGTGTTCAACAAGTCTAAGGAAACTTGGCTTAGTCCACATGGAAACGACAGCCACCTTTTGATTGTTACCCATTGTGAGAAGCTCGTCTTCTTTCTGGAAAAATCCATTCCAGTTGGCTTCAGTTCCTTTTTCTCCTGCTTTCACAAAGTTTTTCTTTACTCCAGAGTCAGGATTTAACGAATCGGGGAAGGCTTTCTGTAAATCTTCCATTTTTGCATGTGGGTACATAACCATATACGCATGCATAATTCCTAATGCGGTGCGGTTTTGCGCCTTGCCGTGCACTTTTACTTTACTGGTCATAATGATATGTGGTTAATAATTAACAATCCACATAAAGAAAGCGCGGACTGTTTCCCGTTTCAAGATGAAGGCTCTGGTAAGCCATGGACTAAAACAAGCAACAGCCCACGCCGGGTATCTATACGAGATAGATAGCGTGAGATGCGGCTTCTCCAGTCCATAAAAATTTACCAGATTCTCATCTTGGAGTTGCCGGACGCTTTCCTGCGTCTATGTGAGACAAATATAACAAAAAGTGACAACAAATCATAACACTTTGCTCACATACATCTTTTTTCAGCATGGGCGCTTCTTAGAAACAAAGGTATGGGATAGGAAAAGAGAGACAATTTGTCTTTTCTTGTCTTTTTATTTTTGGATTTGGCTCCACCACCATTTTTCGCGATTGAAAGCAGGGGTGTACATTTTGTCATCCGACAGGGTGTTAAGGTGAGATCTAAGGGCGTTTTTAAGCAGAATTTTTTCTTCCGAGGAACCCGTGTAACTCTCTGTTATTATGTCAATTTGCTTTTTCAACTTTTCGAGCGACCGTTGATATTGATCTCCCCACAGAGGCTGTTTGCTGAAAGCATCCAGATAAGCTTTGGAGGAGTAGTAATCATCGCAAGCTTTCAGGCATAGTTTTGCCTCTGCGTCTATTTGGCGCTCCAGCACTTTCATAAGAGAATCTCTGTAGCGGTTGAAGGCTTCTTCCTTTTCTTTTTCTTTCCTCAGCGATTCGGATTGCAGGCGGAGAGAATCGGCAGTGCCTTGAATTGCCTGGATAGAGGTGTTGGCGTCTGCAAGCCTTTGGCGTTCCTTTAGCAGGAGAATTGTCGGAAGTATGAGCATTGCAAGAAGCAAGGCCGCGATGGCTATTTGATATGGACGATTGCGTCTTTTCCAGGCACGCTTTAGATCATCGATGCTGGAGTAGCGGCTGTTGAGGTCTTGTCTTGTGCAACGGCTTGAGATAGAGCGGTAACGGCCGGGGAAGATATCTTGCATCAACTTCCCGATAGAGTATATATCACTTCTGGCATCGAGCGTGGAGTCCAGCCTTTCCCTATGTGCCAGGAGTTCCGGGGAGGCGTATTGAGGTGTTGCGCCAAGAGTTTTCTCCAGATAATTGGAGTCGTCATCGCTGAGGCCAAAATCTATGATTTTTAAATCATTGTCTTTGTTCGTGACAACAATGTTCTGAGGCTTAAGGTCGTTGTGGATTAGGCCGCTGCGGTGGATATAGCCCACGGCGTCCAGCAGTTGGAGAAAGATACGTTTGCGGTCTTGGAGTTTGGGCTTTTCCTGAAGGTATGAATCCAGTGTTCGGCCCTCGACATATTCCATGATGATGGCGGGGCCGGCAGGTGTGCTTTCTTCAAAGGTAAAGATGCTGACAATGTGAGGATGCGTAAGGCCACAGCACAGACTGTATTCCCTTTTCAGAAGATTTGCCGCCCTGGCGGAGTTGTCTTTGGCGGTCTTGAGAATGAAGAACTTGCCGGCCCGTCTTGCACGGAAAAGCCCCGGAGATATTTCCGAAATCTCCATATATCCTCCACCTGTTTCAACCGGAGCGTCTACCCTGTCAAAAGACTCGCTGATCATAAAGACATACGAATATACCAAGTTTTTGGAAGATAACACCACAAAAGACAAATTGTGACAAATGTTTCTGCGGAGCGAGTTGCAGAGATTTGTTACTTTTGTAAAACGGACGATTTGGTGAGGATTGTTTTACGTCTTAATAACTTTGGAGTATGTCCATATCATCTGATATACCGCAGATTGCCGCCCTCAAGAATAAGGTGGAAGAGTTCTTTGGAAAGAGTCTTGTTACACACACAGACTATCTTGAACTTGTAGATTCCATAGAAAAATCCCTGAAGGAGCATGTGTCTGAATCTACCTTGGAAAGATTGTGGGGTTATTCCACCAGAGAGAATAAAAACGGGAAGGTGTCCATTCGGACTTTAAATGTTTTGGCGAGACTTTGCAGCTTTTCCGGTTGGGAAGATTTCTGCGCGTGGCTCAAAGCCGAACAGAAAAAGGAGTCGGAACTTTTTACAGGCAAAGTTCTCAGGTCTATGGACTTGGAGGAAGGAGCCCGGCTTTTGATTGGGTGGCAGCCAGACCGACTATGTACCGTGCGGTATCTTGGAGACAACCTGTTTGAGGTGGAAGGCGCGGAGAATACTTCTCTTTCTCAAGGCGACAGATTCAAGGTCATCCAGTTCCAGTTGGGCCGCCCTCTGTATCTGGAGGAATTCTGTTCAGCTTCATCAGCGCCAGCTCCCGGCAGCACTCCCCATGCCATTCCTTCTGTTCTGTCTTCAGATACCTCAGCCTTAAAGACAGTTATTTCCGGCACATACGCCGTAGGTCAAGAGCATGGTCTCACCACTTTAAAATTGCTATAACGCTCCTGTCGTCCCAAAATTGGCGGTGGTGGCTAAGTGCCTTAGTTTCAACGATATGAGTGGTTGGTCCTGCACCGTTTTTGCTGCAGGACCAACTACTTATACGACTGAATTACAACGGTTTAACCGCCATCGCTTACTAGGGGAGATAGCAGTTGGAGGATGAAATGCGCGAGATAGGGACTACACCTTAGGGTTTGACTATCATCGGGTGCGAACGGGAGGTTAACCGCCACCGGATACAGCGGGGAGTTAGCGCCAGGAGGAGAGGGCTTTCCAGAGCTGGGCGTCGTAGTCCAGCATGTGGCGGATGCGCGGGGCGGTGAGCTTGTACTTCTGGATGATTTCCTCTTCCAGGAGCGGCTGGATTTCCAGGCGATTCTGCTCAAGGGCTTGTTCCTTGGTGAGCTTGACTTTGGAGGACAGGAGGTCGTAGGCGTCCTTGTTCTGGGCGTAGAGGCCTTCTTCCTTGGCTTCTCGGAGAAGTTGCTCAAAGACTATCTCCGAGGCGGAGCGGTGGTCGAACTTGCGGGTTGCGGCATATTTTACAAAGTCCTCATACTGAGCGTCTGTCATCTTGAAAATTCCTTCCGGGATCTCCGGGTTGCGGCGGTAGAAGTCTACGGCATATTCCTCCAGGATGCCGCTAAGAGAGAGGGCCAGGGTCGGGCGGTTGTAGCTGCCTGGCTTGACCTCAATGTCCGGGGTGATGCCACCGCCATCGTACACGGTGCGGCCGTGCTTGGTCTGGAAGGCTTGCTTGAGCGAGTCCGGAACGGAGCCCACGCTGCCGTCTGAGTTGCGGTGCGCGTAGTCCATGATCTGGATGCATCGGCCGCTTGGAGTGTAATACTTGGCGATGGTCAGTTTGAGCTTTCCGTTGTAGCCTACCGGGCGGAAGCTCTGCACCAGACCTTTGCCGTACGTGCGGGTTCCCACTATGAGAGCGCGGTCCAGGTCCTGAAGCGCGCCGGCTACTATCTCGGAAGAAGATGCTGAGGAAGAGCCCACAAGCACCATCAGCGGGATGAGAGTATCCACGGGAGCCTTATCAGTAACGCAGCTGAAGTTTGCCCCTTCTCCGCGGCCACGAGCCGTTGCTACAAGCGTTCCTTTAGGCACGAACAGGGAAACGATGTCCGTGGCCTCGTCCATAAGCCCGCCGCCGTTGCCCCTGAGGTCAAGGATTATTCGCTGAGCACCCTGCTCTTTAAGGGAAATCAGGGCCTTGCGCACATCCTCGCTTCCGTTGAGGGTGAAGCTGCTGATCTTGATGTAACCTGTTGGTATGTTGAAAGAAGGGTTATCCTCAGCGATAGCAATTTTGCATGTGTCATATTTTGCCAGCAGCTCGGCGATGTTAGCCGGCGTTTGCAGCATCCCGAAGTACGGAACGTCCGATGTGTGCACCTTGTCGCGCGTAACCACGCGTTCAACAATCTGTCCCGTGCGGCCTTTCTTGATCAGGAACTTGACCTGCGTTCCGGGATTGCCCCTCATGCGTTTGCTGCACTCATCCACGGAAAGCGGGGCGCAATCCACGCCGTCTATCTTCAGGATTATATCCCCCGGCTCTATGTTGAACCGAATGGCCGGAGAACCCTCGTACGCCTGCATAATCATCACACCCAGAGAGTCTTTGCGGACAGTGGCCCCTATTCCTCCGTACGACGCGGTGGTTATCAGCTCTATAGACTCCGAGTCCTCTTCCGGAACGTACTCTGTATATGGGTCTATGGACTGAAGCATGGCATCTATGCCGTAGTTTATCAGCTTTGCAAAATCCACCGTGTCCACATACTCTGTTGCAAGCGTACGGAGAATGTTATAGTGAATCTCCAGCCCCTGTGTAAGTTTGAAGTTGCGGCTCTGGGCGTTGCCCGGAACGGATGTGTTCAAAAGGAGAACAACCGCAGCAACCGCCGCAGCAAATACATTCAAAAGAAATCTATTATAATTTGCGCCCTTAACGCTATCTTTTGTCATATCCATAATCTTCATTCTATTCTCCTTCATAAAATCTTCAATTACAATGTCATCCCGGACCTTTAAACGGCTTCTTGCCTGTGTCATTTTCCCGGCATATGCCGTACGCTTTCAAAAATAGTAAACTTTTGCTAACTTTGGTTTGATTAACAACTGCGCGTATGGAACTGATATTTGCAACTGCCAATCCCAACAAACTAAGGGAAGCATCGGAAATACTGGGAAAAGGTGTTACACTAATTATGCCAAAGAAGCTCGGTTTCAGGGGAGAAATTCCGGAGACCGGAGCCACCATAGACGCTAATTCCAAGATGAAATGCCGCTTTGTCTGGAACAAGTTCAACAAGACGTGCTTTGCAGATGACACGGCGCTGGAGGTTACGTCTCTGGACGGTGCACCCGGCGTTCACTCAGCCCGTTACGCAGGCGAGGGACACGACGATGCAGCAAATCGCGCAAAGCTTCTGGATGCCCTCACCAAGGTAGACAAGCGGAAAAAGAACATACGCGAGGCACGGTTCCGCACGGTTGTCACGCTCATCCACAAGGGCACGATGTTCACCTTCGAGGGAGTCATGAAGGGTACCATCGCTGAGAAAGAAAGTGGAGAGGGCGGGTTTGGCTACGACTCCATTTTCATTCCGGAGGGTTGCAGTTGCACATTCGCAGAAATGAGTGAAAATCAGAAGAATGCCATATCTCACAGAGGCATCGCCATGAGAAAGCTCGCAAACTTCCTAAAGCAGCTGAAGTAAGGCGGTATTTAACGAAAAAGCATGTTACTGAAAGACAGGATCATAGTGCTGCATACCATCAAGCATTCAGACAGCGGGATGGTGGTTCAGTGCTACAGTGGAACGCGTGGCAGAACCGCCTGCTATTTCTTTGCAAAGAGCAAGCACTCAAAGAGTTCCCAGATGTTTCCTCTCAGCGTACTTGACGTTGTCCTGTTTTTCAGAAACTCTTCCGGCTCAGCGATGCCTGTCATCAGGGAACTCTCCTCTCCGGTTGCTCTCAACAACATCAAGACAGACATCCGCAAAGGAGCCATATCTCTCTTTGTCTGCGAACTGCTGCTCAAGACGTTACGGGAGGGAGACGCAGACCCTCAGCTCATGGATTTCTTGGGGAGCTCAGCGATGCTGCTTAACGCCATGGAGGACGGCGTGGAGAACTTTCACCTGCATTTTGCTGTGAGCCTATGCAAGAAACTCGGCTACATGCCGGTGGATAACTTCTCTGAGAACTGCTGTAACTTCAATTTTACAAAAGGGTCTTTCTCAAGAGATTACGACGAGGCCTTCTGTTTTCTTCCGGACGAGTCCCTTTTACTTCACCAGATAATGTCCACTCCGCTGACCGCGCTCCCGGAAATCAAATGCAGCGGGGCCATGCGCAACCGGTTCCTGAACAAGATTGTGGACTATATCTCTTTCCACACATCTTTCCGCACGGAACTCAAATCCCTGGCTGTCTTGCATGAACTTTTTTATTAACTTGCGTAGTTGAGTTGGGAGAACGCTCTCCACGTACTTATTATGGGAAAGAAAACCGCACGGCTGATAAACAAGCTTGTATTGGCTTGGGGCAGAAGCTACCTGGAAGAAATTGAACGGAGCTTCACCCATGCGCCCGACATGCAGCGGGAGGTCTTTTCCCGTCTTCTGAAGTGCGGGCGCCAAACGTTCTTTGGCAAGGAGCATGATTTCTGCAATATCCATAGCCTCAGCGATTTTCAAAGCCGTGTAAAACTTTCCAAGTACGACGACATGGCACCGTACATCACCCGGATACGTCAGGGAGAAAAGAACGTGCTGTGGAACCAGAACGTACGGTGGTTTGCAAAATCCAGCGGCACTTCTTCAGAGAAAAGCAAGTACATTCCGATTACGCCGGACTCTCTCTACGGAACGCATTTCAAGGGCATGAAAATGATGCTCATGAATTACGTCCATCTGAATCCGGACAGCCGTATCTTTTCTTCCAGTGCGCTGACTTTGGGCGGCAGCGTTTCTCCGGACAAGCTGGCGGAAGGGCAGGAAACTCTGCTGACGCTGCTTCAGGGGAAAGTGTTCGACGGAGACCTTTCTGCGGTAATGCTCCGCAATTCTCCTCGGGCGGTCGAGTTCATCAGGACCCCGTCCAGAAAGACCGCTCTGGTGGCAGACTTCGCCGAGAAAGTAAACCTGATCTGCAAGGAAAGCACTAGGCGCAACGTCTCCAACTTCTCGGGCGTTCCAAGCTGGAATCTGGTGTTAATGAACAAGATACTGGAGTACACCGGCAAGGGCAACATTCTGGAAGTGTGGCCGAACATGGAACTTTTCATGCACGGGGGCATCAGCTTTGAGCCGTACAGGGAAATCTACCGCAAGCTCATTCCTTCAGACAACATGCACTATCTGGAAAACTACAATGCGTCCGAGGGATATTTTGCGTTTCAGGATACGCTTGAAGGAGGAAAGGGAATGTTGCTGGCCGTAAGCAACGGAATCTTCTACGAGTTCATCCCGTTCAGCCATCTTGATGCCGCGCTTGATGGGGACAATGCCCACGTGGTTCCGCTCGAGGGAGTACAGACCGGCGTAGACTACGCCATTGTAATCTCCACGGTCGGGGGCCTTTGGAGGTACATGCCGGAAGACCTCGTGCGGTTTACTTCCGTAAACCCTTACCGCGTGATAGTTACCGGCAGGACAAAGATGTACATTAACGCCTTTGGGGAGGAACTGATGATCAACAACGCGGAGCAAGCCATCTCCGCCGCGGCCTCCAAAGCGGGCATAGAAATCACGGACTACACCGCCGCTCCGCAGTTCATGTCCGTGGATAAAACGGTGGGCAGCATCATCAAAGGCTCCGCAGAGAGCGCGGGCAACGGCAGTTCAGCCGTGGGTGCGCCAAACAGCAATAACACAGCGAGCGCGGGCAACGGCAACTCGGCAGCAGGTGCGCCTGCTGACACAGAGAATGGGACAGCAGGAACGTTTGCCCAAGGAAATGCGCCTGCAGCAAGAAGCGCGTTGGTACAGGGGTACCATGTGTGGGCCATTGAATTCTCCGATCCGCTCCGCAACCCAGAGAGTCCGGACTTCAACCCTCGGGCAGTGGAAGACTTCGCTGAGCTCCTGGATGCGGAAATCCAGAAAGTCAACTCGGACTACGAGGCAAAGCGCTCCCCGGGTTCAACCATGCAACGGCTTAAGATCCTGCCACTTGCGCCCGGAACCTTCTATCGATGGATGGAATCCCGCGGCAAGACCGGCGGGCAGAACAAGGTTCCGCGCTTGTGGAAAGACCTCAAATACATAGATCAGCTCCGGAACATGTCCGGTCCGCAGTAAAGGCTGAAAAATGAGCCGGGTCCGCAGAAAAACATGTAGACCTGGTACAGAAAAGGCTGAAAAATGAGCCAGGTCCGCAGTAAAACATGCAGACCTGGTACAGAGGGAATGGAAATCGCTGAGAAAAGGAAGAAAGAATAGATGAACGTTCAAGAGTACATACAACAAGTTTTCTCTCTTGGAGAAAAGAGCGGGACCGTTATACGGAGTGAC
>JAFZMA010000166.1 GCA_017551215.1 Bacteroidales bacterium
GCATCCAGAAATCCGGACCGTTCTCTATGGTGCCGTTGTACACGAGCTGAGGTGTAACTTTGAGATAAGCTTTAGGCACAAAGAATTTAGCCGGGAAAGTAATGGAATAGGTGGCCTTGATCTGTCCGCCAACGCATTCCAAAACCTTTGGATTGCAATCCGTCTTAACCATGGAAGCCAGCTTGGCCATTTGCTGCGGACTGGCGCAGAATGCCGCAATAAGGGCAACTGCAGAAACGAGTGTAAATCTGAAAATTCTTTTCATATTGTTTGGTTTTTATAATTCCTTGAAATCCATTTTGTTGATGCGTTCCAGGTCGTCCGTGGTATCTATGCCGTAAGACGGGCAGCTGCATTCGGCAACCTTGATCTTGAGCCCGTTTTCCAGCCACCGCAGCTGTTCCAGTTTCTCGCATTTTTCCAGGAAGCTCTCCTCCATACCGCAGATCTTTTCAAGTGCGGCGCAGCGGTAGCCGTAGAGCCCCACGTGCAGATAGTAAGGGAGTTCTTCCAGCATCTGGTCCGAGAGTTCCCTTCCGCGAAGGAACGGTATGAAGCTGCGCGAAAAGTAGAGGGCGTTCATGTTCCTGTCCACAACCACTTTTGGGCGGTTAGCATCACAAAGGTCAGAAACTCTTGTGGCTCTCTTTACGATGGTGGCAATGTCCACGCCGTCTGTCATAAGTGTTTGCGCCAGCGTTTCCAGCTGCTGGGTGGCGATGAACGGCTCGTCTCCCTGAACGTTAACCACTCCGGAAAAAGACTTCCCGCTCTTTTCCGAATACTTCTGCAGCGCCTCCAGGCAACGGTCTGTTCCGCTGCGGTGAGAGGATGATGTCATCACGGCCTGGCCGCCGTTGCCGATAACGGTTTTCAGGATTCTTTCGTCATCCGTAGCCACGCACACATCGCCGAATACTTTTGCCGCCTGCCTGTAGGTGCGTACAACCATCGGAACCCCGTGGACAAGCGCCAGCGGCTTACCCGGAAACCTCGTTGAGGCATATCTGGAAGGAATAATCGCGAGTATCTTTTCCATATCTTTTACCATCAGACAAAAATACTGAAAAAATGTCAGTTATTTCTTAACTTTGCCATCTGAGCAAGAAAAATTGATAATCAAATGGAGTTGCAGAGTCTGAAAAACCGCTTTGACCTTATCGGTGACGACCCTCAGTTCCTGCGTGCCCTTGAGGTGGCGGAACAGGTGGCGTCTACGGACATATCCGTGCTCGTTATGGGAGAAAGCGGCGTAGGAAAGGAATCCATTCCTCAAATCATACACAACAGCAGCCCGAGAAAGCACAACAAATATATAGCCGTAAACTGCGGAGCCATTCCGGAGGGAACGATGGAATCTGAACTGTTCGGGCACATAAAGGGCTCTTTTACAGGAGCAAACGAAAACCGCAAAGGCTATTTCGAGGTTGCAGACGGGGGTACTATTTTTCTGGACGAGGTGGGAGAGCTTTCCGCAGAATCCCAGAAAAGGCTTCTAAGGGTGCTGGAAAGTGGAGAATTCTACAAGGTGGGTTCTTCCACGGTCCAGAAGACTGATGTGAGAGTCATAGCCGCCACAAACGTGGATTTGATGGATGCCATCCGCCGGAAGAAGTTCAGGGAAGACCTGTATTACAGGCTGAACCAGATACCGATAACGCTTCCTCCTCTCAGGGAGAGAAAAGGAGACATATTCCTTCTTTTCCGCAAGTTTGCCGTAGACTGTGCAGACCGTTACAACATGCCGCCGGTTACCCTTACAAGAGACGCCCAGGCAATGCTGATTTCCTACAGGTGGCCGGGCAACATCCGCCAGCTTAAAAACATAGTTGAGCAGATAACGATTCTGGAGACAAGCCGCCAGATAGATTCCGGCATATTGCGGGGATACCTGCCGGACATTGCGGAAGACCTTCATCCGGTGATAACATCCGTTCCGGGCCAGGATACAGGTTTTGTGAACGACAAGGAGATGATTTACAAGATGCTCTATTCCCTCAAGCAGGAAGTGGACAGCCTCAAGCAGAAAATCTCCGCTGGCGGATTACCGCAGCCTCCTCAGCACCAGAATATTCAGGTGGCTCCGGATACGCATGCCACCACCCGTCCTGCAGACAATGTGATAGTTGTGGAGCAGTCTCCGTTGGAAGACGAGGAAGACCTTTCCATAAGTTCCATGTACAAGGAAAGGATAAAGGAGGTTTTGCGCAAATATCCGCGTAACCGCAAGGCCGCCGCAGACGAGCTTGGCATATCTGAAAGAACCCTGTACCGCAAGATAAAGGATTACGGAATAGAACTGAAAAAGAAAAAGAAATGAGAAACCTGCTTAAGATATTTGTTGTCTTTTTATCCTCAGCGATGCTTGCCGGCTGCGGAATATACTCTTTCTCCGGCACGAGCCTTCAGCCTGATATCAAGACCATTATGGTGGCCAATCTGGAGAACAGGGCCATGATAATCAACCCGACTCTTGCAAGCCAGCTTACAGAGGCGCTTCAGGACAAGTACCGCAGACTGACCAAACTTGAGATGGTACAGGATGATCCGGATCTTGAAGTGAGCGGCTACATAACTAGTTACGAGGTTACCCCAACCGCCGTTACTGCAGACGAAGTAGCCTCCCGCAACCGTCTTACAATAACGGTGAGGATATTCTACAAGAACAACAAGTATCCGGACGAGGCTTTCCCTTCCGGAAAATCCTTTGCCGCATATCAGGACTACGACTCCACAAATTCTCTGGATTCTGTGCAGGATGCTTTGTGTCAGCAGATTATAGAAACTCTTGTGGAAGACATATTCAACGCTACGGTAGCCGAATGGAGATAGAGGCTGTAAAATATTCAGAAGTAAAGTCCATGGACCTGATGGATATGGAAGAGGTTCTCAAACAGAACCCCTGGTTTTCATATCTGAGGGAGATTCTTCTGGAAAAGCTTTACAGAAAGGATAAGGAAGCATTTGCACAGACGCTTTCCCAGACCGCCGTTTTCCTGTCTTCAAGAAAGACCCTCTACGACAGAATCAACGCTCCGGAAGAGGAAGAAATTCCTCAAGAAACTCCAACCGTTATCCGGGAAGAAATCCATGTTCCGGAAGAGCCTGTCCACAGGCCTCGGGTAATAGTTGCGGGCGGAGACTTTTTCTCCAAGGAAGATCTCAAGAGCATTGACCCAGAGGAAGATATGGAGCTAAAGCTCAAGAGCAGCCCGTTCTATCGTCCGGCCGCAGACCCTGTCGCTGAGGAAAAGGAAAAGGAAAAACAGGCATCTCCAAAGCCAAAAGAGAAGAAGGGCTCGCTGCTTAAAGAGGACGGAAGCGTCAACTTTGACGACCTTGCTTTCTGCACGGAAACCCTGGGCCACATCTATGCCCAGCAGGGTTTCTATGACAAGGCAATAGACGTTTTCTCGAAACTTATTTTGCTATATCCGCAAAAAAGTGCTTACTTTGCAGCCCTTGTAAACGAAATGAAGAAAAATATAGAATAATATGTACGGATTTTTTGTAACAATAATCGTAATAGCAAGTGTTCTTATCACCATTGCAGTCCTTTTGCAGAATTCAAAGGGCGGCGGACTTGCTTCCAATTTCGGTGCCGGCAACCAGACCTTCGGCGTAAGGCAGGCTGCAGACATTCTTGAGAAGTCTACATGGATTCTCGCCGCTATCATAATTCTGTTCAGCATTGGTGCAACGGCCGCTATCTCCACAAGGTCTGCCCGCAAGACAAATGCAAAGGCCCTGATAGAGAAAAAGCCTGCAAGTACAATGCCTGCTTTCCCGATCAACGGTACTGGTGAGGCAGCTCCTGCAGAGGAGACTCCAGCCCAGCAGACCCCGGCAGAGGAGACTTTGTAACAAAAACGTAACATAAGCGTTTTTACGAATAACACCCTGATATCTAACGGTTAAACCAATCTGAGATATCAGGGTTTCTTAAAAATTTACTACCTTGCGATACAAAGTACCAATAAAAATACATATATTTGCATTGCAAAATACTTAAGAAAACAAAACACTCAAAAATATCAACACCATGAAAGAAGTTGTCAGCGTTGCCATCGGCAACAAGAGCTTTACACTTGAGACAGATGCCTACGAACTTCTGAGAGATTATCTGGATGCTTTCAGAAACCGGTCTTCTGTCGGGGTTCAGTCTGATGAGACTATGGAAGACATAGAGGAGAGAATCGCTGAGATTCTTTCTTCCAAGACTTCTTCTGTAAAGAATGTTGTCAACATTTATATGATTGACGAAATCATTCAGCGCCTGGGTATGCCTGATGGCTCTGCCTACAAGGGGGCCGGCCAGAATTCTCAGGCTACCGGGCAGAATTTTAACGGTCAGGCTTACGCCAACCAGGCCTACACCAATCCTCCTTACACAGACAGGCCGCAGAAAAAGTTTTACCGCGATATTGACAACCGCAGCATCGGAGGCGTTTGCTCCGGTCTGGGCTATTATCTGGACTTTGACCCTACCATATTAAAGGTACTATTCGTGGTTCTGTTCCTTATTGGCGGAGGCGGATTGCTCATCTACATTATCCTCTGGATTATAGCTCCGGCCGCACAGACTCCGGTTCAAAAGTGCGAGATGAGGGGATGGCCGCTTACGGCGGAGAACATAGAAAAATTCACAAGAAAGCAGTAACATTATGGAAATCAACAACAATATCAACAATTCGGAACTCGATCTGAACGCCGAGAACATTAAGGCGCAGATGAGGAAAGGGGTGCTTGAATATTGCATCCTGAGCATTCTCAGAAAGGGAGATTCATACGTTTCTCCTTTAATCGCCGAGCTTAAGGCGGCAAAGATGATAGTGGTTGAGGGAACCCTTTATCCGCTGCTTACCCGCCAGAAAAACCAGGGGCTTCTTTCCTACAGATGGGAGGAAAGTCCGAGCGGTCCGCCAAGAAAGTACTACTCTCTTACGGAGAAGGGCCGCAAGGCTCTTGAAATGATGGATGAGGCTTGGGGAGATGTAATCAAGACGGTGGAGCTTATTAAAACAGGTATAGACTTAAACGGGGAGGAAGAATAATGGAAGAAGTAATGAGAGTCAGCATAGGCGGTGTTCCGTTCACGCTCAGTCCGATAGCTTTCCAGAAAATGAAAGCTTATCTGGATTCCATAACCCGCCATTATGAAAAAAGACCCGACGGAAGGGAAATCATCAGCGATATAGAAAGCCGTATCGCCGAGCTCCTCTTGGAAAAGAACAGCAAGGAAGAGGTTGTGACTTCCGACAAGGTTGAAGAGGTGATTTCAGTTATGGGAAACCCTAGCCAGTTCGGTGACGAGGAAGAGGAAAACTCATCCTCCGGAAGTTCTTCTGCACAGGGGCCGTCTTTCCAGGCTCAGCAGCCGAACCCTGCTCCTGTCCGCCGCCGTCTTTACAGGGATATCTCTGACCGTATGATAGGAGGTGTCTGCAGCGGACTTGGACATTATTTCAAGTTTGAGCCAAGCATACTCAGGATCATTCTTGCAGTAGTTCTTGTACTTCATCTTGTTGGAGCAAGACTTTTCTTCCCGTTGGCGCTGACACACGTGTCTTCTCCTGTGTTCAATCTCATAGTTCTGGCGTACATAATTCTCTGGATTGTTGTTCCTGCTGCCAGGACCTACAGCCAGAAATGCCAGATGATGGGAACGGATCCGGGCGTGAGGGGTGCTGAGGAAAGCGTCAACAACCCGCAGCAGTTCAGGGGAAGCGGATTCGGAAGGGTTTTGAAAATCCTTGCCGGACTTCTCTTCATCGGCCTGGGAATCCTCTTTGTTTTCATGATCTGGATGATATTGCTCGGAAGCGATGCCCTGGTTGGAGTCAATCCGGTTAATGCACTTAATCTTATAGACGTTAATCCTTGGGGAAGAGTCCTTTACAAGGTTCTCGTAACCTGCAGCCTCATACTCCCGTGCATAGCCATGTTCTATGTGGGAATCTGGTGGCTGTTCAATCTCAAGAAGCCAAGATTCCGCCTTGGATGGATATTGTTCCTCCTGTGGGTTCTTTCCCTTATCGGACTTGTGCTGTTCATGGGAAGCCGTGCAATCCGTCTTGGAAACGTGGAGAATTCCACGGCCTCAAAATCTTTCGGCAAGCTCTACGACACCCTGAAGGTGGAATATGCTCCGCTTCCGGAAACCATTGACGGACAGAGTGTAACCTGGGAAAGGATGAGCGACAGGATGGCCCGCAGGACAAAGCGCCGTATTGGCGGCTATGTTACCTGGAATGGCAGGCCGTTCAATGACGACGAGGACGAGCGCATCGTTTCTGACGATGATCCGTTCAGAGGAGGGGTATACATGTACATAACAACGGAATCCGGCAAGGGAAAGGCTTACGCCATCTATCCTACACTGGACGTAATTCACAAGTCTTCTTCCATAATAGTGGACGACAGCACATCCGTTACCGGAACCAGCATTGTTAAAGATACCACGGTCCGCGCAGACCTTGAGGTGGTTGCCAGCAGGATATCCGCAATAGTGGCTATCGGAGAAGAAAGCTCCGGAAAAGAAGACAAGGCTCTTGTAGAGGTTAAGGACAGCCTTCTTGTTCTGCACCCGATCATCATATCAAAGAAGCAAAAGTTTGACGGAACCTATCTTTCAACCAAGCTATATCTTCCAGACAGTAGTGTTGTGATTATAAACAGTCCAAAGTAAAACAAATAAAATGGACACGAAAGGGGACCGCTCTGAAATAGAGCGGTCTCTTTTTGTTTAACTTTGCAAAAGATATCATGGATTATGAAGATAGGAGTTTTCTGTTCTGCAAATAAAAATGTAGACAAGGCGTATTTCAAAGCAACTCAAGAACTTGGGATGTGGATAGGCCAGGGCGGACATTCCCTGGTGTGGGGCGGATGCCGGCTCGGACTCATGGAGGCGGTTGCGGAAAGTTTTCTTGCTGGGGCGTCTTCTCTCCCGCAGGAAAACCGCGGGAAACTCATTGGCGTAATTCCGGAAATCATAGAGGAAAAAGGCAAGTCTTTTTCTCCCGTAGACCAGGCGGTTTACTGCAAGAACCTGTCTGAGAGAAAAGAAATAATGATCACCCTCAGCGATGTCCTTGTTGCACTTCCCGGGGGCATTGGCACCCTTGACGAAATATTCACCGTCTCTTCTGCCGCAACCATCGGCTATACGGACAAGAAGGTCATATTATACAATATCAGCGGATTTTGGAATCCGCTGATATCTCTGATGAACAGCCTTGAAAGTCAAGGCATGATAAGGGGCGATTACCGCCAGAGGCTGCTTGTGGCAGAAAGTCTTGAGGAACTTAGTTCAATGTTCCGGCTTCTGCCTTGTCGATCATAGCCTTGTTGGCTGTAACGTAAACCTCAACCCTTCTGTTCTGGGCTCTTCCGGCTTCTGTGGAATTGTCTGCTACGGGCTCGTTGAAAGACTTGCCCTCGCTTGTCATTCTTCCGTCTACGATGCCCTGGGTTTTCAGATAGTTCTTTACAGCACCGGCCCTTTCGTTAGACAGCTTCTCGTTTACTGCGGCGCTTCCGGTGTTGTCCGTGTGGCCGTAGATTGTGATGTCTGTGTCTGTCATATCCTTCATGGCCGTGGCAAACTTTGTCAGGTCGTTCTTGGATGCTGCAGAAAGGTCGCTCTTTCCGGTCTTGAACAGAAGTCCGCTCTCGAAGGTTATCTTGATAGCCTCAAGTCCGTTGATATCTGTAACGGTCTCAACCTTGGCATTTTCCAGTTCCTTCTGAAGCTGCTCGGCCTTCTTGTCCATCTTGCGGCCGATGGCAAAACCGGCTCCGCTTCCAACAGCTCCGCCGATTGCGGCGCCGATTGCAGCGCCCTTGCCCTTGCCTATCAAAGCACCGATACCTGCTCCTACTGCAGCTCCGGCTCCTCCACCGATAAGACTGCCCTTGGTTGTCTGGTTCATATTGCCGCACCCCGGAACAATGATGAGTGCAGCCATCAGACAAATGATCATCTTTTTCATATTATGCAAATGTTTTAATTGGTTTGCAGATTAAACTTTTGTGCAATTTAGTAAAAATGTAAATTTGCGTCAAGATATTATCGAATATGAAGGTTACACTTTTGCAGCGCGACGTGCTTTGGGCGGACCCGCAGGGGAACGCAAAGGCCAATTCAGGGATTATGGATTCTTGTCCGGGAACGGATCTGTTCATTCTGCCGGAAATGTTTTCCACCGGTTTTACAACGTCTCCGGAAGGAATCGCGGAGGAACTGGATAAAGACGGGGAGTGTTTTACTCTGCGATGGATGAAGAGGGAGGCAGTCAGGCTGGATTGCGCGGTTTGCGGAAGCGTGGCTGTTAAGGAAAGGGACGGGAGGTTTTTCAACAGGCTGTTTTTTGTGACTCCGGATATGTGCTTTTCTTACGACAAGCACCACCTTTTCACATACGGTGGGGAGGCGGTCGGATATACGGCCGGGCAGGAGAGAGTAGTGGTAGTGTGGAGGGGGGTGAAGATTCTGCTCCAGGTTTGCTACGATGTGAGGTTCCCTGTGTTTGTGAGAAACAGCATCGCTGAGGATGGAAAGCCAGAATATGACGCCATAATCTATGTTGCCAGCTGGCCGGAAAAGAGAGTGCCTACATGGAAGAAACTGCTGCCGGCAAGGGCTATAGAGAACCAGTGCTATGTGCTGGCAGTCAACAGGGTGGGTTCAGATCCCGTTTGCTCGTACATTGGCGGGACAATGGTTCTGGATGCCAAGGGAAACGTTGTGGACAGCTGCCCGGACGCAAAAGAAACCTCCATATCCGTTGATTTGGACATGGAGGCTCTGGCTAGTTTCAGGGGCAAATTCCCTGTGCTCGAAGACGCAGACCGTTTCTATCTGCTCTGACCTTAGAAGTTGATGCCCACGGTGAACATCAGACCGCGGTTGTGGGTTTCGTCGAACATGTCGTGGCCTATATTGGCTAATCCAAAGTTGTAGCAGAGTTCTGCATAGAACATCTGAAGCCCCAGTCCGCAACCAATCTTGAGCCCTCCGTCGAATCTCTTGAACTGGTCCGGATCAGAGCCGAAGGAGTGATATGCCTCTCTTTTTTCAAAGTCCTTTACATATCCGCCAACACCAACTCCCATGTAGGCGCCCAGGAATGGCTGGATGCTGAGGGCCGGAGATTCCGGAATGTCTATGACGTATTTGAATGTGAAAGGAACCTCCAGATAATTAAGGTTGTAGGTAAAGTCTCCGCCGAAATCGCTCTTGCCTCCTTTTTCCACATACATAAGTCCGCTTTCAAAGAAGACCGGAGCGTTTGGAGCCATCTGTGTTCCACCCACAAAGCCGGCAACAAGTCCTGCACGGGAAGAATTGCTCTCAAAGTAAGTGGCCTCGCTCTTTACCTGAGCTGCGTTAACTCCCAGACGGAAGCCGAAATACTGCCCGGCCGGGGTGTAGTATCCATTCCTTTGCGGCCTGTGGTTGCCGTTGTCGTACATATAGACACGGCCCTGGCCAAAGGATGCTGCCGGCAGTGCGGTCATCAGAACCACAACTGCGGCAATTGCTCTTGTTAGGAAGTTCTTTTTCATTGTATGTGATGGTATTTTGTCTGTTTGCTTTTGTGGATTAGCAAATACTGTGCAAAGGCGTCACTTTATGAAATAGGAAAGGAAGTGGTTAATCAGCGATGGACGGAAAATCAGAGGAAAGACAAAGCCGTAGACAGCTCCCCAGAAGTGGGCCGTGTGCCCGATGTTGTCTCTTCCCCGTTTTGCCATCCACTGGCAGTACAACAGATATAGCGGCGCAAATATAAACCCGGGTACCGGTATGGGTATCAGGTAGATATAAATGCCCATCATCGGGTCAAAGAACACGGACGCAAATAGCACGGCGGATACTGCGCCGGATGCTCCAAGGGAGTTGTACTTTGGCTCGTAGCGGTATTTTCTCAGGTCCGCCAGAGAGCTTACTGCAATTGCGCTTACGTATAGTAACACAAACAGCACAGCTCCCCACATATTTCCCCATGCAGCCTGAAACCATTGTTCCGTATTGGTGCCGAAGAAATACAGGGTGAGCATGTTGAAGAAAAGATGACCCCAGCTTCCGTGAATGAGACCGTGAGAGAACAGCCGGTAAATCTTACGGTAGTTCCATACCAGATAAGCGTTAAACAGCATTGCATTCAACATCTCTCTTTTGGAGAAGGCAATGATGCTCACAATGGCTGTTATGGCTATTATTACAATGGTTATCATCTGAAAAATATTCTTTACAAAAATAACGGATATGCCCCTATTCGGCAAATTTCAATATCTTTGGAGAAAATATGTATGAACGATGAAGAAACTGATAATTCTTTCCTGTCTTCTGGCCTCACTTTTTGTTTCTGCAACTGCTTTGGCGCAGGATGAGGAAGAAGCTTCTGTCCGCAAGTTTGATGTGCAGAAAGACAGCATTTATATTCCGGTTGAATTCAGGGGCGCATGGCTGTCCACGGTGGAGAGCATAGACTGGCCTAAAGTCAAGATAATGCTCGAGAGACAGACCAATGCAGACGGCAGCAAGGAGAGTTCGTCGCAGATGAAAAAAAGAATCGCCGAGCAAAGGGAGCAGCAGAAGAAAGATCTGGTATCCCTGATAACCAAGATTCACCGTTCCGGCTGCAATGCCGTTATGTTTCAGGTGGTTAGCAATACGGATGCGCTTTATCCGTCAAAGATACTGCAATGGGCTCCGAGTCTTACGGATACTCCAGGCGAGGGACCGGGATACGATCCTCTGGCTCTTGCGGTAAAGACGGCACATTCTATGGGCATGGAAATCCACGCGTGGATTAATCCGCTTAGAATAGGCAAGGTGGATTTTCCAAGGCGCGCAGACAACATCTGCTATAAGAAGGCGGAACTTGTGCAGGAGCATAATGGCCGCCTGTACTGGGATCCGGGGCAGCCGAAGGTACGGGAATATCTTGGAGAGCTGGCAACCGAGATAATGACAAAGTATGATCTGGACGGACTCCACATAGATGATTATTTTTATCCGGATGGACTAAAGGGGACGGGAGAGCAGGCAAAGCCAAAGAAGAACGAAAAAGTCTGGAACGACGAGGCTCTTTTCCAGAAGTACGGACAGGGCAAGACCTTGGACCAGTGGAGAGAAGGCAATATAGACGAGATAGTCCGTGTTATGCACGAGGCCGTTCACAAGGCAAAGCCTTTTGCCGTGTTCGGTGTTTCTCCGGCCGGAAGGCTTGTGAATACGCAGGGGCTTTATGCGGATCCGAGAAACTGGGCAAAGCAGGGTACAATAGATTACCTGATTCCGCAGATTTACTGGCAGCACGGCCACGAGATTGCGGACTTCAAGAAAGTTCTGGATAGCTGGGCCGGGATATTGGAAGACGTTCCGGTAATTGTGGGTATGGCGGCTTACCGTTACAAGAGCAAGGCTTTCCCGGAATTCTCAGAGTATGTGCTTCAGGTAAAGGAATGCAGGGAGGCTCCTTATCTGGACAATGAGTTCAGACAGAACGTTGTGGGAGAGTGCTGGTTCACAACCCACAACATAATTACGGATGACTTTACGAGCGATATGCTCAATTCGTTCTACGGAGAAGAGATGCTTACCCCGAATCTTGGTAAAGGTGGAAGTTCGGTGGCGTGTCCGGATGCCTTCCGTATGGGAAGCCACATAAGATGGGGAGAGGTTGTAGGCGCAGACCGCTATGCTGTTTTCAGGCTTGAAGAAACAGATGTCAAAACACCGTATGGAGGAATTGTCTGGAAAGCTGTTATGCAGGAGAAACTTCACGGTTTCATTTACAAATGCAGGGAAAGCGGCAATTATTTTGTTGTTTCCTGCAAGGGCGGCAATCATTCAGAAAGAAGCAATGTAGTCTATATCAAGTAGATTTAAATCATGAAAAAACGAATCGCAGAGAAAATAAAAGAATTCTCCATTTTGTTGGCAGTGAGCCTGTTTGTGGTGTCTTGCGGTGGCGGCAAATCAGGTCTTGACCCGGATTCCGGAAAGACAAAGCCCACACCGGACCCAACGCCGACACCTACAGAAAATTACAAGTACAACGCGGCCAAAGACAAGATAGAACTCTTCCACGAGTTCAGGGCGTTCTGGCTTACAACGGTGGGAGGATATGACTGGCCGAATGGAGTGAAGGATCCGGGTATTCAGCAGACTAACCTCAGAAATATGATTCACGGAATTAAGGGCGTAAACTGCAACGTTGTGATTATGCAGGTTTGCTGCAATTCCGATGCAATGTGGAAATCAGACATACTTCCTTGGAGTTCTGTTCTTACCGGAACTCAAGGCAAGGATCCGGGATACGATCCTCTGCAGCTTGCAATTCAGACCGCCCACTCTGACGGAATGGAAATCCATGCCTGGATAAATCCAATGAGAGTTGGTTCCGCTACGGCAGCAAGGGCTGATAACCACCCGTCTAAACTTCATCCGGACTGGGTACAGCAATATGGTTCAAACCTTTACTGGGATCCTGCCAATCCTGAGGTTATCGCCTATCTGGAGGCATTGGCCACGGAGCTTATGTCAAAGTACGATTTGGACGGCCTACATATAGACGACTATTTCTATCCGGACGGGCTTAAGGCAGATGCCAAGGAATGGGACGACTCTGAGGAATACGCCCTTTACGGCGGCGGACTTTCTCTTGAAAAGTGGAGAGAGAGCAATATCAACAAGGTGGTAAAAGCACTGTATGACGGAGTTCACAAGACCAAGCCAGACAAGGTGTTCGGCGTTTCTCCGGCAGGAAGGCTTGCCTTGACAAGATATCTGTATGCGGATCCGGTTCAGTGGGTAGAGCAGGGTACAGTGGATTATCTTGCCCCTCAGATTTACTGGCATCACAATCATTCGACCGCTCCATTCCTTCCAACGATGAATACATGGAAAGATGCTGCCGCTGCGGGCGGTGCCGCAAATCAGGTGCCTGTGATTACGGGTCTTGCCCCTTACCGTCTGGGAGAAACCGGCTTTACCAACGAGGAATTTAAGCTGGAGGTGGAAGATTGCCGCAAGGCCAATTGGGTTATAGGCAATATCTGGTTCCGTACGGCACATCTTCTGGCCTCTAGTTTTGCAAGTTATGTAAGATCCAACATTTATCCTCGGGAGAGTCTTATTCCTAAGGTTGGGAAGGGGTTCAACAACAACTCGGGAGCCCCGGCCGTACCGTCCATTTCCGTAAACGGGAAAAAGATTGAGTGGAAGGCTGTTGCCGGTGCGGAGGGCTATGCTCTATATGAACTTGTAAAGCAGTCTACATCATCTAGCGGAGCCGTAACATGGAGGGCTGAGCTTGTGACAAAAGGGGATATGCTTTCTTATTCCGGATCATCCAAGAAGAATTATGCGGTTCTGTCTTTCAAGGGAAAAGATAGAAGCGCTCTTTCTTCTGTAGTTTACATAGAATAGAATCTATTTCAAGATGAAGAAAATTTTTAAGGTAACCTTGCTTCTTGTTCTGCTGTTCGGAATCATAGAACCGGTTGCCGCCGTTTTTGAAGAAAGGGATCTTACTCAGACCTTGAGAGTTCTGAAGGTCGAGCTCAGGCGCGCATATAACCGCACGGCCAAGGCCCGCCAGAGAATTAAGGCAACCCGCATGATCCAGCAGAAACAGATGGTGGAACTCATGGAGGATTGTAATGAGCTGTCCATAATCCTTTACTCCCAGAAGCAGAACTTCACATTTGATCTGACATACGCCCTGGAGGAGGTTTCTGACAGGTATCATGACTTCTCCCGTAACCGCCGTCCGTTCACGGACATTATAAACCAGATAGACATAGAAATAGAAAGGTACGGGAAGCTGATTCATGCCTTGAAGCGTCTTCCGCCGGCCATAGTAGACGATCTGGACAGCCTGGAAGCCGGTGATTCCACTTTTCTTCTGGCCTCCCATCTTCAGGAAGAGATCAAGAATCTCCACCGGATGAATTCCGGCATATTGTCCAAGGCAGAAAAGGAGGAATCCTTTGAGCCCGATTCTTTACGCCGGGTAGAGGAGGTTAATCCGGAGGATACGGTCAAGGACTATGACGGAAGCATTCTTAAGAATTTGGCTAAAACCATCTTTACCGGCAGTGTAGATCATTCGGAGGAAGAGGAAGAAGATTTCCGCCCGCACCGCAGGAAGTTTAACCAGGATACTTCTTCAATGTCTGCTATAGTTGCTGTTTCTCCTGACGGCAGCACACCGGATATGGATACGGATGGTTCGGACTCCGTTGCAAATAATGTGGAATATGCTTTTCTGCTTACGGGAAAGTCTCTGGAAAACAGAGACAGCTGCATATTCTATTCGGAAGGACTTCTTAAACTGTATGAGGTCTCAAGGGCTTCCATAGTAATGGACAGCATTAATTACGAGGCTACATGGCAACAGCTTGAGGAAGCTTATAATTATGCCCAGAACAGATATTTGGATGTACAGAAGAAAATATTCGTAGAAGGGCAGACGGGCTATTTTTCCATTCTGACCGGATTCCGCCGTTCCTGGAAACGGGTAGAGAACGACATAACGGATAAATGGGCCGCAACAAACACAAAGGGCCTGAGAAGCCAGTGGAGGCTTCAGACAATGATAGGTCTGCTATTGTTTGTGCTGTTCTACCTGGGCATTGCCATAGGCCTGAGCGTTATTATAGTCAGGGTTTTGAAGAAGAAGGTAAAGTTCCTTCAGACAGAGAGATTCAAGGAGCACGGAATATGCTTTATCCTTCTTCTTATTGTAGTGATATTCGCCCTGGCCATTACGGTAGCCATGATGTTTTCAGAGCAGAATTTCCTCAAGCTTGCAACCAGGCTGCTTGTGGAATTCGCATGGCTGCTTGCCGCCATCTTCCTGTCTTTTGCCATACGTCTTAAGGGAGACCAGGTAAAGAGCAGCATAAGGTCTTATCTGCCGATAATGGTACTTTGCCTTATCATCATTTTCATAAGGATTTCCTTCTCCCCTAATACGCTTATCAATATCATCCTTCCTCCTCTGCTTCTGCTGTTTACATTCTGGCAATGGAGAATATGCCGCAAGATGAAATATACAGATGAGGGGGACGGGTCAAAACTGCTGTCGCTGAGGCGCCAGAAAAAAAGAGTGGTTGAACAGGAGGTTGTTTCGGAGAAAAAGAAGAACAAGTATTTCCATGTACAGTTTGCGGATTATATCTACAACTACATTACCCTTACGGTACTTGGCGCAACCACCATCCTGTCTTTTAGCGGTTATGTTCTGCTGAGCATTCTGATTATAATCTGGTGGATATTCCAGCTGTCTATAATCCAGACGATTACCGCTGCATCAGACCTTCTGAAAATTTACTACGACAGGTATATGGCCAAACGGCTCAGGGCCTACAGGATCAATCACGGATTCCTGATAAACCCTAAGGTCAAGAGTTCCTATATAGAGGTGACCTGGCTGTATGATATTATGAGAAAAGCTGTGATTCCGTTCTTTACGGTTTGGAGCATTCCTCTCTGTCTGTACATGGCTTCCAAGGTGTTCGACCTTTCTAATGTGGCGGTGTCTTATCTTAAGACAGACTTCCTGAACTACAATGTGATACACCTGTCCGCCACCAAGATTCTCACGGCTATTTCCCTGGCGTTTGTGTTCAATTGTCTGGGTTATCTGGCAAAGGCGTTCTACAGGGTGTTCAAGATACGCTCCGTGCTTGCCCGTACCGGACAGAAGGAACTTCCGGAGAACATGATTAATTTCACTCTGGCAAATTCCATAATAAGCATCATAACCTGGGGCGCATACATCATTACCTGCTTCCTGCTTCTGCACATTCCGTCCACGGCCATTTCCATTGTGAGTGCTGGACTTGCAACCGGTGTCGGCTTTGCGTTGAAAGACGTCATCAACAACTTCTTCTACGGAGTTTCACTGATGAGCGGAAGACTCAGGGTTGGAGACTATGTGGAATGTGATGATGTAAGGGGCGTTGTTGACAGTATCAACTACCAGAGTACACTTATTGAGACGGAATACGGCAGCATTATGGCTTTCCCTAATGCTAACCTTTTCCAGAAAAATTTCAAGAACCTGACCAGGAACAACGCTTACGAGCTTATTATTCTTCCTGTAGGAATCCAGTATGGTTCAGATATATCCAAGGTTCGCGAACTCCTGAAAAGCGCCCTGATAAAGCTTAACGTCAAGGACAAGTACGGAAGAAACGTTCTCAACACCAAGTACGGAATAGTGGTCCGTCTTGCGGAGTTCGGAGACAGCAGCATTGTCCTCAAGGTTTACCAGCAAGTTCTGGTAACGGAGCGCTACACCTATATGGCGGCGGCTAACGAAACCATCTACAACACGCTGAACGCAAACAATATTGTGATTCCTTTCCCTCAGCGAGATGTCTACATCAAGCAGGTGCTCTCCGACATGGCCAAGGAAGAGGCCCCGTCTCCGGAAGAAGATGAGCCTAAGACGGATAAAAAGAAGAAATGGTTCATCTAAAGAAAAATGCCCGAGGATAGCCCCGGGCATTTTCTTTTTAACGGCATGTTCTGCTACTTGAGAACTTTCAGCTCCTTGCCAATCTTTGTGAAGGCAGCAACTGCGCGGTCCAGCTGTTTCTTGCTGTGACCGGCAGATACCTGTACCCTGATTCTTGCCAAATCCTTAGGCACTACAGGATAGTAGAAGCCTACAACATAGATTCCTTCGTCAAGAAGTTTGGCCGCCATCTGCTGGCTAAGTTTTGCATCATAGAGCATGATGGCGCAGATTGCGCTCTGGGTAGGCTTGATGTCGAATCCGGCCTTCTTCATCTTGTCCACAAAGTAAGCGGTGTTCTCGTGCAACTTGTCCTGGAGCTTGTTTGTGCGGCTCATCATGTTGAACATCTCTATTCCGGCTGCTGCCACCATTGGAGGAATTGAGTTGGAGAACAGGTATGGACGGGACCTCTGACGAAGCATGGCTATGATTTCCTTCTTTCCTGTAGTGAATCCGCCAACGGCTCCTCCAAAGCTCTTTCCGAGTGTTCCCGTGAGGATTTCAACCTTTCCGCGGAGCTTGTAGAGTTCTGTTGTCCCTCTTCCGGTCTTGCCCACAACACCGGCTGAATGGCTCTCGTCCACCATTACCATTGCGTCGTATTTCTTTGCAAGGGCGTAGATCTTGTCTACCGGGGCCACGTTGCCGTCCATGGAGAATACTCCATCGGTGACAACAATCCTGAACCTTTGCTTCTGGGCCTTCTTGAGGCAGTCCTCAAGTTCCTTCATGTCTGCGTTGGCATATCTGTAACGCACAGCCTTGCAGAGCCTTACACCATCAATTATGGATGCGTGGTTGAGGGCATCGGAGATTATGGCATCGTTCTCGCCGAGCAGAGGCTCGAACACTCCGCCGTTTGCATCAAAGCAGGAGGTGTAGAGGATAGTGTCTTCCGTGCCGAAGAATTCGCTGATTTTCTCTTCCAGCTTTTTCTGCAGGTCTCCGGTTCCGCAGATGAACCTTACGGAGCTCATTCCGTAGCCGTGGGAGTCAAGCGCCTTCTTTGCGGCGTTTATGAGGCGAGGGTTATCGCTGAGCCCAAGATAGTTGTTGGCGCAGAAATTAAGCACCTGCTTTCCTCCCTTTACGGTGATGTCTGCCCTCTGGGGAGAGGTAATCACTCTTTCTTCCTTATAGAGCCCGGCTTTCTTTATGGAGTTGAGCTCTTTTTTCAGATAGGTTTGAAAATTCTTGTACATATTGGTTGTGGTTTTTAGTTGCTTGCTATAACAAATGTAAGATTTCTGAAAAATAAATGCTAATTTAGCAGACGGTATTTGAAACAAAACAAACTTTAGAGTTATGGAAATAAATGTAACCGATTCTAATTTCAAGGAGGTTGTCCTTGACAGCAAGCTTCCGGTAATGGTGGACTTCTGGGCAACATGGTGCGGCCCCTGCCGTATGGTAGCCCCTATAGTTGAGCAGCTTGCAAAGGAGTATGAAGGAAAGGCCGTTGTGGCAAAGTGCAACGTGGAGGAGGCCGAGCAGGCTCCTGTAAACTATGGAATCCGCAACATTCCTACACTCCTGTTCTTCAAGGACGGGGAACTTAAGGACAAGATGGTGGGATCCAACACAAAAGAAGCCA
>JAFZMA010000167.1 GCA_017551215.1 Bacteroidales bacterium
CTCCCCTCCTGTAAGCCGTCTTTCATCTCTTCTGACAAATTTTCCATTGCAGGTGCAAGGTACGAATTATAAATGAAGAATAGTTTGATGTTAGCCGCAAAAATCGTAACTTGCGGAAAATATTTTTCCATGAAAAAATACTGGTACATAATTCCCCTTGTTTTAGTATTGATAATACTTGCACTTGTTTTGATTTATTCATCCGGATCAAGTGACAAATTCGGGAAAAACCATCCAATTCCCCAGGGACTGGAATACAGTCTGCCTCTGAATGATTCCATTTCAGCCCCAGCAGTTGACACTCTTGACTCAAGCACCTGGCTGGTTCTCCGGAATGATATCCAGGGCGGTATCTACAACTATGACTTCTATTACACCCCGCTGCCTGCAGGAGAAATCTTCCTCAGATGCTTCGAGGCCACAGAAAACATTCCGCTTTCAGAGAAAGAAATCGAAGAACGCAGCAAAGTCCAGATAGATTCCACAGCATCATTCTCACAATTGGTCAACAAGCAGCAATTCTCTATCTATGAAGGAGATTGGGAAGATTATTATGCTGCCAGGGTTGAGGTTTGGTTCAGGGATGCTGCAACAAAGCAGGAGAAGAAACTTCTGGAGAAGGTTTACCGTGTAGAAGGTTGGACGAGATAATTATTAAAATCACCAATATGAAGAATTTACATTTATTCCTTGTAGCTCTTATGGCATTGGCTGTCTTGTCCTGCAAGTCAAACAGCGCTGCAAACCAAGAGCAAGAAGTGGGCGCAACACCTCAAGACAGCGTTATCACCTTAACCGTGAATGGCGTTTCCTTCAACATGATTCTGGTAAAGGGCGGCACATTCACAATGGGTGCAACTAGCGAGCAGGGAGAGGATGCCGAGGACGATGAAAAACCGGCTCACGAGGTAACTCTTTTTGATTACTACATCGCTGAGACAGAGGTTACACAGGCCCTGTATGAAGCAGTTATGGGAGACAACCCTTCAGATAACGTGGGAGAAGACCTTCCGGTTGAATCTCTTGAAAGAGAAGACTGCGAATTCTTTGCAGACAAGCTCAGCGAACTGACCGGAAAATCATTCCGTCTGCCTACTGAGGCCGAGTGGGAATTCGCGGCCCGCGGAGGAATCAAAAGCAAGGGCTTCAAATACGCCGGAAGCGATAATCTTGAAGAGGTGGCATGGTTCAACGATATAGATGGCGGAACCCATCCTGTAAAAGGAAAGGCTCCAAACGAACTTGGCCTTTACGATATGAGCGGCAATGTAGACGAGTTCTGCGCAGATGACTATGCCCCATATAGCGAGGAAAGCCAGACCAATCCTCAGGTGGAGGACGAAAATTCCGAGGGACAGGTAACGCGTGGCGGAAACTTCTGCACAGATGAAGCCACATACTGCAGGGTATCACATCGTGGATATACAACCGGTTATTTATTCGGCAGCCTTGGCTTCCGTCTTGTTATGATTGTTGAACAGTAAAAAACATAGAAAAATCATGAAAAGGATTCTTTTGCTGACAGCCCTGTTTTTCATTGGATTTGCGGCAAGTGCTCAGACATATGTTAATCCACCGCAAAGTTCCAATAGCAAGACCGTTAAAGTGTCTAAGGTGGAAAAATTCGCCAACTACACTATGGTCTATCTGAAGTATTCTTCTCCGACAAGTAACAGTGCGGGCATGATAAACGCTTATCCCACACTCACAGACCAGGCCACAGGCAAAAAATACAAGGCTACGGCAGCCGTGAATTTCAAATGGGGAAATAAATATGTGGGAAATGTCACATTTAAAATCAAATTCCCGCCGCTCCCGGCGTCCGCTACAAAGCTAACTTTCAAGGAGGCTGAAGTTGTAGAGGGCTCTTGGATAATCAAAAACATAACATTGACCAAGGCAAGCACGCAAAATACAACACAAAGCAAACAGACAACGGCTAAAAAGACAACTACGGCTAAAAAACAGACTACGGCCAAACAGCAGACAACCGCCAAGAAGCAGACAACTGCAAAGAAAGCATCATCGTCGAACATTCAGACTGTAGCCGGAAAGACCACCTACACTAACCCAAGTCAACGCCCAAAACATTCATTGTATAAGGTAACAAAAGTCATAAGGACGAAAACATCTACCGTCGTTCACTTATATATCTCTATGAAGGATCGTGTTATGATCCGTGAAACAGAATTGATAGATGAAGACACTTATAAGAAATACAAGGCGAGAAAGGCGCTCAATTTTAATGACTGCTATGATAATCCAAATGCCTATACATATATGATCGAATTCCCGCCTCTACCGAGAAGTGTTTCGGTAGTCACTCTCAAAAGCTATGAGAAGGAAGTTTACAACATACAGCTACCGCCTCCTGCAGAACCGAAACCTAAAAACAACAGCGGCAACAAAACCGTGATTATCAACATGTAAAAGGAAAGTTTTTCAAATTTTTAAACATAAGACCATGAAAAAGATTGCAATTTTCTCAATTATCGCATTGGCTGCTGCCGTGATGGTTTCCGCCTGCAAGGCAAAACCTGCAGAGAATGTAGAGCAGCCTAAAGATGCCGTAACAGCCTTTGCTCCAGAAAATCTGGTGACAATAATCAATTCTGACTGGGCCGCTGTTCCACAGGAATTGCTCGATGCCATGGGCATGAAAACCCTGAAAGCATTCAAGCAGGAGGTTAAAGACGCCCAATGCGACAATCTCCAGTATTATTATGGAAAGGGCGCTACTGTTGAACTCGACGAAGAGGGCCAGCCTGTAGCCATTGCTTCCGACGATGATAATGCGATTGTCATTCATCTGACCGCAGAATCTGCGGCATACGGCACTATAGCTTTCCGCAATGAAGCTGACTATAACGAGTTTCTGAAGAAAGCCGAAGCCTTCAAGGAGAACGTAAAGGAAGGAGAAGAACCGGAATTGGAGTTCACCGGGGTAGGCAAGAATACCGAGGACGAGAAACAGATGCCTGGTTATGAGAAAGACAAGTGGTACATCGTTGATTTCATATCCAATAAATAATTCCAGAATAAGATGAAAAAGTTTCTTTTATTGACAGTAATACTTTTTGTGGCCTTTGCCTCCTGCACCAACAAAACTAAAGAGCAGCCAGCAGAAGAACCTGCTGCAGCAACTGTCGACACAGCCCTTGTAGCCGCTGCAGAGAACAACCTCAAGGCACATCAGGAGGACATCCAGACACTGTGGTATCTGGCTTATGGCGATAAGAAAATCGCCGGCTACTCTCTTGCCAATGACTATGTATATCTCAACAGCGAGGATGGCAAGGACGCATTGCTCCTTTCCTTCTACAAGGATATGAAAGACGTCGATAATTTTGACGGTATTCCTGTAACCGAAGGCCAGGAAGTGTCATTCCAGGGAGATGCAGTTGTGGTTAAGGGTTTCGGCCAGACCACTTATTTCCAGAAGACCGAAAACGAGGGATTCAAGCAGCTCTTCACCGAGAGTGAGAAAGACGGAAAGAAAGTCTTTACCAACGATGCTGGAGAACCTTACGACGAAGCTGAAGCACAGGCTTTCATCGAGAATCTCTCCAAGGAAGCTTCCACAAAGCTTTCCGACATCCTTGTCAAATGGAAGACCGAATAATCAGCCTCAAAGCTGGTAAATGAAAAGACCGATGCCATTGCACCGGTCTTTTTCTTTGCAGTGACTGTCAATTTTCTTAAATTTGCAGCCAAACTTGAGCAGGTATGAAAATCAAGAAGGCGGAATTCGCAGGCAGCAGCACCAGACTCGGGGGAAGACCGGGCAAAAGGCTCCCTGAGATAGCCTTCATAGGGCGCTCAAACGTGGGAAAGTCCTCCCTAATCAATATGCTCTGCTCAGATGCCCAAAAGATAACAAAGGGCAAGGAACTGGCCCGCACCAGCTCTTCTCCGGGCAAGACAATATCCATAAACCATTTCCTTGTCAACGACAGCTGGTACCTTGTAGACCTCCCAGGATACGGTTATGCCAAGATTTCCGGAAAGCAGAGGGAGGAACTGGCCAGGATGAACAACGAATACATAGGAGGGTCTGAAGAACTGGCCACTCTGTTCGTGCTTCTGGACTCCCGCCACGCCCTCCAGCAGATAGATTTGGACTTTATTACGGCCTTGGGAGAAGAAGGAATCCCTTTTTCCATTATCTTTACAAAATCAGACAAGCCGAAAAAAAGCGAGCTGGAAAAGAACATCGCAAACGTAAAGAAGAGTCTTTCAGAGTATTGGGAGGAACTTCCTCCTGTTTTTGTGAGTTCGGCAGAGAAGAAAACGGGAAAAGAGGAGATAACAGAGTATATCGGACAGGTGCTGACTTTGTTCAGAGAGGCAAAGAAGGAGGAGAAACTGAATCGCTGAGATTGTTATTGAAAAATATATAAAGCAAGAATATGGAACATCCTATCAAGATTTTCTCAACCAGAAACTCCAGATACCTGGCTGAGCGCATTGCAAAATCGCTTAATCTGGAACTTGGCAAATCTGATGTAACTGTCTTCAGCGATGGGGAATTCCAGCCTATTTACCTGGAGAGCGTCAGAGGCGTGGCTGTGTTCATCGTGTGCTCCACTTTCCCGCCGATGGAAAACCTTATGGAACTGCTCCTTATGATAGACGCGGCCAAGAGAGCCTCTGCCTACAAGGTTGTTGCAGTGATGCCGTATTTCGGCTGGGCAAGGCAGGACCGCAAAGACCGCCCGAGAGTATCTATTGGAGCCAAGCTGGTAGCCAACCTTCTGGAAGCTTCCGGATGCGACCGCATAATGACGGCAGACCTGCACGCAGACCAGATACAGGGATTCTTCGACTTCCCGGTAGACCATATTTATGCAAGCTCCATATTCCTGCCTTATCTCCGCTCCCTGAAGCTTGAGGATCTGAGCATTGCGGCTCCGGACATGGGAAGCGCCAAGAGAGTGAACGCTTACTCCAGGATCATCGGCTGCCCTATGATCATCTGCCACAAGAGCAGGGAAAGGGCAAACGTTGTGGGTTCCATGACCGCCATCGGAGACGTGGAGGGAAGGAACATTGTAATCGTAGATGACATGGTGGACACCGCCGGCACTCTCTGCAAGGCCGCCAAGATGCTGGTGGACAAGGGTGCAAAGAGCGTAAGGGCTCTGGCCACCCATCCTGTCCTTTCAGGTGCAGCCTACGAACATATAGCCTCCTCTCCTCTCGAGGAACTGGTGGTTACGGACACCATCCCTCTGAGGGCACCGGAAGGAGCTGATACAAGCAAGATTAAGGTCATCTCCGTAGCAGAGCTTTTCGGAGACGTTATAGACAAGGTTTACAGAGACAAATCCTTTGGAAATACGCTGATGTATTAACCTCATACAAAACTTATTAGCCATGCTCATCCACAAAGAATTCACTATTGGGGAAATCCGTTTCCGCCTGGTAGAAGGCATCAGGGATTACTTCCGGGGCTGCAATATGGAAAAGGCTGTCCTGGGACTTAGCGGCGGCATAGATTCCGCAGTGGTTGCGGCATTGGCCGTGGAGGCTTTGGGAAAGGAGAACGTTCACGGAATTCTGCTGCCGAGCGAATTCTCCACCATGCATTCCATTCAGGATGCCGTGGATCTTGCAGACAATCTGGGCATTGGCTACAACGTGATTCCAATATCTGACATTTACCACAAGTTCATGAAAGGGCTGGAGGATGTGTTCAAGGACAAGAAAGAATGGAGCGTTGCGGAGGAGAATCTCCAGGCAAGGATAAGGGGAACCATTCTCATGGCCTATTCCAACAAGTTTAACGCCCTGTTGCTCAACACTTCCAACAAGAGTGAACTATGCACTGGCTACGGTACCCTGTACGGAGACCTTGCCGGCGCCATAATGGTGATTGCAGACCTCTACAAGGGAGATGTTTATGAACTTGCATACGACATAAACCGCGAGGAGGAAATCATTCCGGTTTCCACCCTGACCAAGGCTCCGAGCGCAGAGCTCCGTCCGGACCAGAAAGATTCGGATTCACTTCCGGACTACGAGCTTCTGGACCCTATCCTTTATGCCGTAAACGAGGGAGGAAAGACCTACGCCCAGCTGGAAGAGGAAGGGTACGACAAAGTACTGCTTGCCAGAATCAGCTCACTCACAGGCAAGTCCGCCTTCAAGATCCACCAGATTCCTCCTATCCTCAACATAAGCAGCGCCCCTGTGGTGTACAGGGAAAAATGGCTTATCAAGTAACCGATGAACACCCTTGCTGTCATACTGGCCTCCGTGGTCCTGGTAGGACTGTGCGTGTTCGGATTGTGCTTCAACATTATTTTCCGCAAAGACGGGCGTTTCCCGGATTCTGAGGTTGGGCACAACAGGGAAATGAGAAAAAGGGGCATCGTGTGCATGAGGGAAGAGGACGAAAGGATTTGGGGCAAGTCCACCCACATAAAGGTGACAGGAAACAAGAATAGACACTTAAAGACAGAACCGGATGAGCAGTGCTCTTCATGCGAGCAGGAGTGTGCTCTCAAGGGTCTTGTAAAGAGATAATTAACATACGAACAAATATGGGAATAGTAGCGATAGTAGGACGTCCGAACGTGGGGAAATCCACCCTGTTCAACCGTATGGTCGGACAGAGGAGGGCCATTGTGGATGAAACGGCTGGCGTTACCAGAGACCGCCACTATGGCAAGTGCGAATGGTGCGGAAAAGTCTTTTCCGTAATAGACACGGGCGGATACACAACCAATTCAGACGACGTTTTCGAGAACGAGATACGCAAGCAGGTTTTCTCTGCCATAGACGAGGCGGATGTAATCCTTTTCCTCTGCGATGTCCAGACCGGAATCACGGATTATGACCAGTCTATTGCCAAGATACTCAGGCGCAGTCAGAAACCTGTTGTGCTGGCTGTAAACAAGGTAGATTCCGGAGACAAGATTTACGGAACTTACGAATTCCATTCTCTCGGGCTCGGAGAGCCTATCGTCATAGCCTCTGCCAGCGGCGGCGGAACCGGAGACCTTCTGGACCGTCTTGTCGCCGAGCTGGAAAAGACCGGGGCTTCCCAGAAAAACGAGGAGCTTTCCAACCTTCCGAGAATAACGATAGTGGGCCGCCCAAATGTTGGAAAATCTTCAATGACCAATGCGCTACTGGGAGAGGAGAGAAATATCGTCACTCCTGTCGCAGGAACTACAAGAGACTCCATAACAACCCGTTACAAGAAGTTTGGATATGACTTCCTGCTTGTGGATACGGCCGGAATGAGAAAGAAAAACAAGGTAAGCGAAGACCTTGAATTCTACTCCGTGATGAGAGCCATAAGAAGCATAGAGAATTCTGACGTTTGCATTCTTATGATAGACGCCACGGAGGGAATCCAGGCACAGGACCTGAACATATTCTACCTGATTCAGAAAAACGGCAAGGGTTGCGTGATAGTGGTAAACAAATGGGACCTTATAGAAAAGGACACCATGACCATGAAAAACTTTACGGAAGACATACTCGCAAAGACAGCTCCGTTTACGGATGTTCCGGTTGTTTTCACCTCCGTTATCAACAAGCAGAGAATCCACGATGTGCTGGAAAAAGCCATGCAAGTCTATAAAAACTACTCGCAGAAAGTAGACTGGAAAGAACTCAACGATGCGCTTATGCCGCAAATAGAAGAGCATCAGCCTCCTATGTACAAGGGCAAGGAAGTCAAGATAAAATATATCACCCAGCTTCCTACCAAGGTTCCGTCCTTCGCCTTCTTCTGCAATCTCCCACAATACATCAAGGATCCTTATAAACGCTTTGTGGAGAACAGGTTACGAGAACGATTCAACTTTACGGGCTGTCCAATAAACATTTATTTCAAAGAGAAGAAATAAAAAGAGTGTTTTAATTCAGAAGCGGGAGGGAAACCTTCCGCTTCTTTTATTTAAGCTGTACGGCAGGGTCAGAGCGATGCAATCGCTGAGAAAAATGTTGCATAAAAAAGTCAAAAAAAATTAAAAAAAGTTGCGGTTTTTTATTACAGATTTGTTACATGTTGATTATATTTGAACAGCAAACCTATTTACTAACTAAAAATTATCCAATGAAAAAGGTCTTACTATTCGCTTTGGCAGCGCTCATTTCCACAATGGCGTTTGCTCAAAGTTAGGTTACTGGTACGGTAACCTCAAAAGAAGACGGTGGCCCTATCCCTGGCGTTAACGTTATGGTAAAGGGTACCCGTACAGGTTCCTTTACAGACGAGAACGGTAAGTATTCCATCAATGCTCCGGCAAACGCCACTCTCGTCTTCACTTCAGTGGGATATACGACTCTTGAAGTTCCGGTTAACGGAAGAAGCGTTGTAAATGCTGTTATGGCTTCTGACGCTATCGGACTGGACGAGACAATCGTCGTTGCTTACGGTACCGCAAAGAAAGGTTCCTACTCAGGTTCCGCTGCAGTCGTTAAGTCAGACGCTATCAAAGACGTTCCTGTAGTAAGCTTCGAGCAGGCACTTGCCGGAAAGGCAGCCGGTGTCCAGGCAATGTCCTATTCCGGACAGCCAGGTTCAGAAGTTGAAATCAGCGTACGTGGTTACGGTTCATTCAACGCAAGCAACAAGCCACTGTACGTTATCGACGGTGTGCCTGCAACAAGCGGTGACTGGTCAACAGGAAACATCTCCACCAGTGCAATGAACTACCTCAACCCTAGCGACATCGAGTCCATCACCATTTTGAAGGACGCAGCTGCCGCTTCCCTTTACGGATCAAGGGCATCCAACGGTGTTGTTCTGATCACCACCAAGAAGGGTAAGGAGGGAGACCTCGTATCTACTTTCAAGGCTAGCGTAGGCGTTTCCTACTTCTCTTACAAGAAGAACCTGGAAATGGTATCAGACGCCCAGAACGAGGCTCTGCAGAGAATGTCCTTCAGGAACTATGCTGAGGCTAACCCAAGCGCTTGGAGCAGCTACGGCAGCATAGATGCTTACGTAGACAACAGGATTGCAAAATACTATCCTGCATACGACTACGACAAGTACATCTACAAGGATTGGGAGAAGGCTCTGTTCCAGAGAGGCATCAGCCAAAACTACGAGTACAGCATTTCCGGCGGTAGCGACAAGGGCAAGATCTACGCATCTGTTGCCTACACAGACCAGCACGGTGTTGTAAAGATTGATTATCTGCAGCGTTTCACTGCAACCGTTAACGGAGAGGCCAAACTCAACAACTGGCTGAAGATTGGCGGCATTATGCAGTACTCCTGGCAGTATCAGGACGGTCACCAGGACGGATGGTCTTCTAAGGATAACCCAATGTTTATCTGGAAGGCCGTTCTCATCGACAGATGGCCATACGCTTACAAGGAAACAGGAGAGATCTTCGAGGAGAGATTCTCAACTAGATTCAACACCATCAACCCAGTTGCCCAGTACAAGCATCAGGTAAACGATGCAAAGCAGAACAGAACAATCCTCAAGGGATGGGCTGAAGTTGCTTTCACAGATTATCTGAAACTCAAGACCACTCTCTCAAGCGACTGGCTGTATGTACACGACAAGTTCGGCTGGCTCTACGGTCACCCTAACTTTACCGCTTACGGAGTAGGTTACGCTTCCGACAAGCACCGTAACATCAACAAGGTTGTAAGCTCTACAACTTTGAATTTCGACAAGATGTTCGACCTTCACCACGTATCGGCAATGGTTGGTTGGGAGGCTGAAAGAGAGAAGTTCAACGGACTCCGTCTGGGAAAGACAGACTTCAGCTACCTGGGTGCAACAGAGAGTGTCATGGGTACAACCTTTGACGAGGGCTACGCATGGAGCCATGAAGAAGGCCTGCTTTCTCTCTTCGGAAGTGCAAGCTATGACTTTGACTCCAAGTATTATCTGACCGGAACATTCCGTCGTGACGGTTCCTCCAGACTTGCTCCAGATACCAGATGGGGTAACTTCTGGTCAGTATCCGGAACATGGAGATTCTCAAAGGAGAAATTCCTTGAGTATCCTTGGATGAATGACGGTAAGATCAGGGCATCTTACGGAACTTCCGGTACCCTTCCTTCTGACCTGTTCGGCTACATGTCTGTTTATGACTACTGGCAGTATGGTGATGACGGTGCCAGCTACCCTGGAAACATCGCCAACACAGACTTGACCTGGGAGAAGAACAAGAACTGGAACATCGGTCTTGATGCAACAATATTTGACAGATACAACTTTACTGTAGAATACTTCAACAGAAAGACCACAGACCTGCTCCTCGATGCTTCTGTTGCTTCTACAACCGGATTCAGCTCCACCCTTATGAACAAGGGTAGTATGGTTAACCGCGGTTGGGAGATTTCCGCAAATGTGGACATCATTAAGGAGAAGGATATGGAACTGAGCGTAGGAGCAAACTGGAGCCGCGTTCACAACGAGGTTCTGAAGCTCTCTACAGATGACGAGGCTATCAACAGCGGCTGGTTCTGGTGGAAGAAGGGCTACAACTTCTATCAGTTCTACACCAGAGAGTATCTGGGAGTAAACAAGAGCAGCGAGACCATCAATGGTGTAAAGCCTGGTTATCCTATGTATGCAGAAGGTTCCTTCTATGAGAAGGGCGAGATTGTAGACCAGGATGTAACCCTGAGAGACGGCACCGTTATTAAGGAAGGTTCCGCAATGCCTTACGACGGATACAACTATGCTCCTGCAAGAAGGCAGAACGCCAGCAACATGGTAATCCACGGAAAGAGGGCTATGCCTAAGTACTTTGGTGGATTCAACGCAAACTTCCGCTGGAAAGACCTGACCTTCAGCATGGCATGGACATACAAGGTAGGCCACTACCTCTGCAACACCACTCAGGATGAGGTTGCAAACGACGGTTACAGAACCTTCGGACAGCCTATCATGAAGACTCAGCTCAATCCTTGGACTCCTGAAAACTCTAACTCAGATGTTCCAATGCGTATCTACGACAACAACCAGGGTGGTTACTACAACTCATCCCGTATGTTAGTGAAGGGCGACTTCGCAAGACTGAAGAACATGACAGTTTCCTACAATCTTCCTAAGAACTTTGTACAGAAGCTTTCTCTCCGCGGCGCCCGCGTATATCTGTCAGGTACAAACCTGATTACCATATCCAAGGCAGAATGTGAGCCAGAACTCCAGTCTGACGGTGTATACAACTATGGTATGCCGGCTCTGAGAACCTGGTCATTCGGTGTTGAGGTAACTTTCTAACCATTAAGAACATACAGATATGAAAAAGTTATTAAGCATTATACTTGTTGCAGTCCTTGCCATTTCCCTTTCTAACTGCAAGGGATTCCTGGATAAGGAACCTACAGACGCTGTAGTTGCCGAGAACGCTCTTGCAACTCTGGAGGATGCCGGTGTTGCCGTTAACGGTATGTATACGCTTTTGAAATACTATACCGTATTTGGTAACTACATGATTCAGATGGGTGACATGAGAGGAGACCTGCTGGTTGCCAGCGAGGGTACATACATCACCTATTCATACGACTATGATCCTTCACAGAATTCCTACTTCACACTGTGGAGAAACTTCTACAGCACCATTACAAGGGCAAATGCCATCATCAAGAACATAGACGTTCTGGAAGTTCCTGCAGACAAGCAGAGCATCAAGGACGACTATCTCGGACAGGCATACGCTGTAAGAGCTTTCTGCTACTTCAACCTTGCCAGACTTTATGGAAGGCCTTACAAGTACGATAACGGTGCTTCCCTTGGAGCTGTTCTGATTACAGAGCCTGTTTCTCCATCAGAGGCAAGAATTCCAAGAAGCACAGTCGCTGAGACCTATACTCAGATAGAGACAGACCTTGCTACAGCTCTTCCTCTCCTTTCAAAGAGCAAGAACCTGGGTCATTTCAACTACTGGGCAGCTGAGTTCCTGAAGGCAAAGGTTGCTCTCTACAAGGGAGACAACGAGACCGCCTACAGCGCTGCCAAGGATGTTATCAACAATGGCCCTTATTCTCTGATTCCTAGAGAAAAGTATCTTGCTTCCTGGGCAGAGGTTGGTAACGATGAGTCCATTTTCGAGGGTCTTGTAAACCTCCAGTCAGCAATTGACGGCGATAACGGATTCGGCGGATCTTTCTACTACAGCCTGTGGTTCGGATACAATAACTGCGGAGCAAGTGTAGTTCCTACACAGCATTGGAAAGAGCTCTTCGGTGCTGCTGGTATTGCTTCTGACGATATCCGCGCACAGTGGATTGCTTACGATGATCCTGTTACCGGAGAGAAGCACACCGGAGAGTACTGGCTGAAGAAGTTCATTGGAAACACCGGTTTCACAGCATTCCTGAACAACCCAAGGTATATGCGTCTTGCAGAGGCTTACCTGATTGCCGCCGAGGCCGGTATGAACTCTGGAAAGAGTGATGCCGCAAGCCTGCTTCTGGCAGTTGCCCAGAGAGCCGATCCAAATGTAACATCCATTGCAGCTACAATGGAAAACATAGAGATCGAGAGGCAGAAGGAACTTATAGGAGAAGGAGACCGTTTCTTCGACCTTATGAGGCGTAACGGTACCTATACCAAGAACGATCCTCACAACCCGTTCTCCACGGCTCTTAAGTGGTCTGACGACAGGGTAATGCTCCCTATCTCTTCAGACGAGAGAATCATCTATCCTGAACTCGAGCAGAACCCTGGTTACAAGAACTAACCGGCTCCTGTTCATACGCTTTTTAAATCCCAAGGTTTGCAGCCTTGGGATTTTTTTTGTACCTTTATGTATCGAATCTGCAAATATCTTTATATGAACACTTTATTAAATCTTTATTAACCAATCATATTAATCTATGAAAAGATTCCTGTTACTAATTTGTCTTCTTTGTGCGGGCATAATGGTGTACGCACAGGGAAAGGTTACGGTATCCGGTACCGTAACAGCAAAGGATGACGGTCTTCCTATTCCAGGCGTTAACGTCCTGGTTAAAGGCCTCAAGACCGGAACCTTTACAGACGCGAACGGAAAGTATTCGCTTCCTAACGTTCCCGCCAACGCAACACTTGTCTTCTCCTCTATCGGATATACCACATTGGAGGTTCCGGTAGGAAACAAGGCTGTAGTTAACGCTGTTCTGAGCGCCGATGCTATGAGTCTGGATGAGACCATAGTAGTTGCATACGGTACGGCAAAGAAAGGTACCTATACAGGTGCAGCTTCGGTTGTAAGGAACGACGCTATCAAGGATGTTCCTACAACATCCTTCGAGAACGCCCTCAACGGTAAGGTAGCTGGTCTGCAGGTAACCCAGGCTTCAGGACAGGCCGGATCTACCACCACAATTCACATCAGAGGTATCGGCTCTATGAACGCATCTACGGAGCCTCTCTATGTTATTGACGGAGTTCCTGTAATCCAGGGTAACATCGGACAGATGTCCGACTATAACTACAACACCAACAACGTTATGAGTACCCTCAACCCGGATGATATCGAGAGTATCACTGTTTTGAAGGACGCCGCAGCATCCGCACTTTACGGATCAAGAGCTGCAAACGGAGTTGTTGTAATTACCACCAAGAGAGGAAAGGTTGGAAAACCTGTAGTAAGTTTCAAGGCTTCCGTTTCCCTGTCTCCTTCCTGGGCAACCAAGAACTATGAGGTTGCTTCCGCAGAAGATCAGGCAGCTCTGGAATACGAGGTATTCTACGATTACTCAATCACCCCTAAGAGCGAGGGTGGACGTGGAACCGACGAGGCTGGTGCAAATAAATATGCTCTCGGACAGATTAACACAAACGCAAGATGGAAGAGTCACGGTTATGTTATTACTTCAGACGGCACCGGACGTTATGCAAAACTTAATATAGGCGTTGTAGACGGCGCAGAGGCTCGTCTGGGCAAATACTACGACTGGGAGAAGGCTCTCTTCTCTACCGGAGTTTACCAGACTTATGACATATCCGTAAGCGGCGGTAACGACCAGGCCACCTACTACTCCTCAATTTCCTACACCAGAGACAAGGGACGCGCACTGGACAATAACTTCAGCCGTATTTCCGGACGTATTAACCTTAACCAGAAGGTCGGCAAGTTCTTCGAACTGATGACAAATGTAAACATCGGTAAAACCAAGACCGTAGGTTACAACGATACAAGAAACATGAGGGGCAACCACTTCATGGCAACAAGGAATATGCTCTTCCAGTTCTACTGGCCATATTACTACGATGATCCTAACGAGCCTTACAAGGTATTCAACTCTTACTGCTACAACTCACTGTACTACAGGAAACTGTGGGACAACTCAGCAAGGACCTTCAAGGTACAGGCATCGGAGACAGCCACCGCACACATCCTTCCTGGACTGGATCTGAAGACCGTATTCTCATACGACAATACTGAGAACAAGGATCACTATTATGTAAATGCAGAACACTTTAACGGAAGCAGCACAGACGGAGCTGTTCACGAGATGAGCACCAACTACTCCAAGATTGTTTCTTCCACTACCCTCAACTACAATACTACCATCGCCGAGAAGCATAACTTAAGCTTCCTCGCAGGTTTCGAGGCAGAGAAGAACAAGACCGAGTTCATCAGAGCTTCAGGTACCTTCCTTCCTGGTTCTATGGATGTTGTAGCTGTTGCCGGAACAAAGGACGCTAACGCCTACAACTGGGGCTACTCCATTGCATCCGTTCTCAGCAGGGTTGAGTACAACTATGACAACAAGTACTATGCATCCGCATCGTTCCGCCGCGACGGTTCCTCCAAGCTCGGCAAGGAAAACCGCTGGGGTAACTTCTGGTCCTTAGCAGGAAGCTGGAGAATTTCCAACGAGGACTTCATAAAGGAGAACGCAAACTGGATCTCCAACCTCAGGCTCAGGGCTTCCTACGGTGTAAACGGAACTCTTCCTACCAACAATTACGGTTGGAGAAGCCTTTCTACCGTAACTAGCAAGTATATGTCAAACCCTGGTAGCATCCTGTCTTCCATCGGCGATGCTGACCTTACCTGGGAGACCAACTACACCACCAACCTGGCATTGGAATTCGGTCTGTTTGACCAGAGATTCTACGGAACAATCGAGTGGTTCACAAGAGATTCCAAGAATCTGCTCCAGGACGTTCCGCTGCCAACCGCTACCGGTTTCTCTTCTACTCTGAAGAATATCGGAAAGATTAACAACAGAGGTTGGGAGATTGAACTCGGCGGAGACATTGTCCGCAACAAGGACTGGAAGTGGGATGCAAGCGTAACAGCTTCCTTCCTCAAGTCCGAGGTTAAGAAACTCTACGACGGAGAAGACATTATCTGGTTTGATCCTACCGGAGACGACGACAGGGCTAAGTACATCTACCGCGAAGGCGAGTCTACCCTGGCATTCTACGGAAAAGAATGGGCCGGTGTTAATCCTGACAACGGAAAGCAGGTTTGGGTTGCCAATCTGGTGGATGACAACGGCAAACCTATTACAGCTCTTACATCTGACCTGGAATCCGATGGATACTTCATGTATAACGGCAAAATTTCCCACTATGATTATGACATGGTTGAGGAAAAGATCATAGGAAAAGCCACTCCAAAGGTTTACGGAGGTATCAATACCAACGTTAGCTGGAAGGGCATAACCCTCGGTATGAACTTCATCTACAAGCTTGGCGCCAAGTTCTACGACGGTGCTGAGAAAGATGTCAACGACGACGGTTACTACTGGACCAGAACCAGAAGCGCTTATGTTGCAAAGAACAGGTGGAGAGAACCTGGCGACAAGACCAGAGTTCCAAGAATCAGCGGTTTGGACCTGACAGACGCAATGCAGAAGAGCTCCCGTTTCCTTTACAACGGAAACTTCCTCAGGCTCAAGACTATCACTTTGAGCTATAACCTTCCTAAGAACTGGATCAGCAAGATCAAGATGCAGAATGCAAGAGTATTCTTCAGCGGAACCAACCTGTTGACCATTGCAGGCTGGAAAGAGGTTGATCCAGAAGTAAACCAGTATGGCACAAGAGGATGGGAAACTCCATTCAGCAAGACCTACACATTTGGTGTTGAATTCAGTTTCTAATTTAAAAACCACGTGAATATGAAAAAGTTATACGCTATATTACTTTCTGTTTTATGTCTTGCTACCGTTGCAGGCTGCAACAAGTTCCTGGACATGAAACCAACAAACAGCCTCGACTCGGAGTCTTCCATTAACTCCGTGGCCGATGCTCAGGTAGCTCTTAACGGCCTCATGAGACAGATGCTTTCCGGTAGTTTCTACGGAAGGAACTTCTTCCTTTACGGAGATGCCAAGGGTGGCGATTTCACCGTTGTATCCAACGGACGAGGCTATGACGGACTTTATACTTTCGGCCATACGCCAACTTCCGGAAC
>JAFZMA010000168.1 GCA_017551215.1 Bacteroidales bacterium
GAACGTTCTGGTAGAGCAGCTCAAGGAGAAAGGAGTGCTGTCTCAGGGAGTGATGTTCTACATCGCTAACGCAATGATAGCCACAGGCCTGACTCCGCAGCAGATTGCTGAAAAAATTGCCAATGAGGGCTTCGACATTACAAAGGAAGCCCGCATTACAGACCCTGCGGTTTTGCAGGCTGCCGTTCAGCCTGTGATTGACGCAACCATAGAGAGGATTCGCAATCACCGCCTGCGCAGGGAAAAATATGTTGCCGAATACGGAGAGGACCGCGCACGCCCGTACATTTACGTGATTGTTGCTACGGGTAACATTTACGAGGATGTGGTTCAGGCTCAGGCTGCTGCAAGGCAGGGAGCGGACATCATAGCCGTTATCCGTACTACAGGCCAGAGCCTTCTGGACTATGTACCATACGGTGCTACAACAGAGGGGTTCGGCGGAACATTCGCCACACAGGAGAACTTCCGCATAATGCGCAAGGCCCTGGACGAGGTAGGCGAGGAACTTCACCGATATATCCGCCTTTGCAACTACTGTTCAGGACTTTGCATGCCTGAGATTGCAATCATGGGAGCCCTTGAGGGTCTGGATGTCATGCTAAACGATGCGCTTTACGGAATTCTTTTCCGCGATATCAACATGCAGCGCACCCTGATAGACCAGTATTTCTCCAGAATTATCAACGGCTTTGCCGGCGTTATCATCAATACCGGAGAGGACAATTACCTTACCACGGCAGACGCTATCGAAGCCGCCCATACGGTTCTGGCCTCAGACCTTATAAACGAGCAGCTGGCTCTGTTTGCCGGACTGCCAGAAGAGCAGATGGGTCTTGGCCACGCGTTCGAGATGGATCCTATGCACAAGAACGGATTCCTGCTGGAACTTGCTCAGGCACAGATGACAAGGGAAATTTTCCCTAAGGCTCCGCTGAAATATATGCCACCTACAAAGTTCATGACCGGCAACATTTTCAGAGGCCATATCCAGGATGCCCTGTTCAATATTGTGGGTATCTGGACTCACCAGGGGCTTCAGCTTCTTGGAATGCCTACGGAAGCTATCCACACTCCGTTCATGAGCGACCGTTTCCTTTCCATAGAGAACGCCAACTACATATTCAACAACCTCCACGATATCGGTGAGGAAGTTGAGTTCAAGGAAGGAGGAATCATCCGCAGCCGTGCAAAGGAAGTTCTTGACAACGCTATCGCCCTGCTGAAGGAGATGACCACGGAAGGTCTTTTCAACACACTGGAACAGGGCAAGTTCGGCGATGTGAAACGTCCTAAGAACGGTGGTAAGGGACTTGACGGCGTAACCGAAAAGGGCGCCAACTACATGAATCCGTTTGTTGAACTGATGAAAGGGAGGAAATAGATATGAGTGAAGGTCTATATTCAATGGAGGCCAAGAATTACGACAAGACTCTTGACCTGAAGAAAGTAAAGCCGTACGGAGATACCATGAACGACGGCAAGGTGCAGCTCAGTTTCACCCTCCCTGTTCCGGCCGGTCCGGAAGCCATCGAGGCGGCAAAGCAGCTGCTCAAGAAGATGGGATTTGAGAATCCTCTGGTAGTGTTCTCACAGGAGCTAACTCCTGGTTTCACCTTCTTCAACTGCTACGGAAGCAGCACTATGACAGTTAATTACGCGGATATATACGTACCTAAGGTAGAATCCAAGACAATGAGTATGGAGGCTTGCGATGATTTCATCAGCGAGAAAATCGGCCGTCCTCTGGTGGTGGTGGGAGCAAGCACCGGAACGGATGCCCATACGGTAGGTATAGACGCTATTATGAATATGAAGGGATATGCCGGCCATTATGGTCTGGAGCGTTACAAGATGATAGAGGCATACAACCTGGGCAGTCAGGTTCCTAACGAGGAGTTCCTGGCAAGAGCCATCGAGCTCAAGGCAGATGCGCTACTTGTAAGCCAGACAGTTACGCAGAAGGATGTGCATATCCAGAACCTGACCAACCTCATAGAGCTTATGGATGCTGAGGGGCTCAGGGACAAGATGATTGTGGTTTGCGGCGGAGCCCGTATCAGCCACGAGCTGGCCAAGGAGCTGGGCTATGACGCTGGCTTTGGCACTAACACTTATGCAGATGATGTGGCAAGCTTCATCGCTGAGGAATTTGTTAAAAGGAACAATAAGTAACTAACAATATTAATTCATTAAATATCAAGATTATGGATAAACAGCAAATTAGAGAGTTTATTGCCAAGCGTGCTGCCCTGGAGATTAAGGACGGCGACGTTGTGAATCTGGGTATCGGTCTGCCGACCCTCATTCCTAACTATCTCCCTGAGGGAGTGACTGTGACAATCCAGTCTGAGAACGGATGCCTCGGAATGGCTGCAGATCCTGCACTTACAGGCGGAACCAGAGATCCTCACTGGATCGATGCCGGCGGCGGATACATTTCCCACGAGGCAGGTGCCGCTTCCTTTGACTCAGCCACAAGTTTTGGAATGGTTCGCGGAGGCCACATCAACGTAACCTTCCTGGGCGCTCTTGAAGTTGACGAGAAGGGAGACCTTGCAAACTGGATCATCCCTGGTAAGAGAGCTCCTGGAATGGGTGGAGCCATGGACCTTCTGGTTGGTGCCAACAGAGTTATCCTAACCATGGAGCACACTGCGAAGGGCAACCCTAAGATCCTGAAGAAGTGCCACTTGCCGCTTACCGCAGCTGGACAGGTAAACATGATTATCACAGAAATGGGCGTGATGAACATCACTCCAGAAGGAATTGTGCTCAGCGAAATCAATCCTGAGTTCACTCCAGAACAGGTACAGGCTGCAACTGAGGCAACCCTCATCATTTCACCGGATTTGAAGAAAATAGAACTTTAGAAATTTTACAATATGGATTTCGAACTTACTAAATCCCAGAAACTCTTCCAGCAGATGATCAAGGAGTTCGCCGACAAGGAGGTGAAACCGATCGCTGCAGAAGTGGACGAGGAAGAGAAATTCCCTACGGAGAATATCAAGAAGCTCGGAAAGCTTGGAGTACTGGGTATCCCAACTCCTAAGGTTTATGGTGGAGCAGGTGGAGACCACGTTATGTACACCATTGCAGTAGAGGAGCTTTCCAGAGTTTGTGCAACTACGGGCGTTATAGTTTCCGCTCACACCTCCCTCTGCGAGGATGCTATCCTTGATAACGGAACCGAGGAGCAGAAACAGAAGTACATCCCTAAGCTTGCCAGCGGCGAGTGGATCGGAGCCTTCGGTCTTACCGAGCCTAACGCCGGAACAGACGCTTCCGCACAGCAGACAATGGCTGTTGCAGACGGAGACGACTACATCCTCAACGGAACCAAGATATTCATCACCAACGCAGGTGAGGCTGATGTTTACGTAATTGCCACAATGACAGACAAGTCCAAGGGCAATAAGGGCATCACCACATTCATCGTTGAGGCTACCACTCCTGGCTTCTCTATCGGAAAGAAGGAGCACAAGATGGGTATCAGGGGAAGTGCTACCTGCGAGCTCATTTTCGAGAACTGCAGGGTTCCAAAGGCAAATATGCTCGGCCCTCTGGGTGGCGGATTCGCTGTTGCGATGAAGACCCTGGACGGTGGACGTATAGGTATCGCCGCACAGGCTCTGGGTATAGCTCAGGGCGCTATGGACGAGACAGTCAAGTACTGCAAGGAAAGGAAGCAGTTCGGAAAGAGCCTTAGCCAGTTCCAGAACACCCAGTTCCAGCTTGCAGACCTGCAGACCAGAATCGAGGCAGCAAGATATCTTGTAAGGGCAGCAGCCTGGAAGAAGGATCACGGAATGCCATTCAGCGCAGACGCCGCTATGGCAAAACTCTTTGCGGCCGAGACAGCTATGGATATGACAACCAAGGCAGTCCAGTTCCACGGAGGTTACGGTTACACAAGGGAATATCCTGTTGAGAGAATGATGAGGGACGCCAAGATCACAGAGATCTACGAGGGTACCTCAGAAGTTCAGAGAATGGTTATTGCCGCCAAATTGTTCAAGAAGTAAAAAAGTCTGATTATGAATATAGTAGTTTGTGTAAAACAAGTTCCGGACACTACCGTTGTAAAGATTGATCCGGTAAAGCACACTCTCATAAGAGATGGCGTTCCTTCCATTATGAATCCTGACGACAAGGGCGGTCTCGAGCTTGCCCTTCAGCTGAAGGAGAAGTGCGGTGCTAACGTAACAGTAATCACTATGGGTCCTCCTCAGGCAGACCTGGTTCTCAGGGAAGCTTTCGCAATGGGGGCAGACAGGGCTATCCTTCTTACCAGCAGGGCATTCGCAGGTGCAGACACCCTTGCAACCTCAAACGCTCTTGCAGGCGCACTGAAGGCTATTCCTTATGACCTTATCATCACCGGCCGTCAGGCCATCGATGGAGATACCGCCCAGGTAGGTCCTGAAATGGCTGAGCACCTGGCTCTTCCTCAGGTATCCTATGTTGTTGACTGCGAGTACAAGGGCGGCAACAACTTCAGGGTAAAGAAGGAGACTGAGGACGGCTATGAGATTCTGGATGTTGAGGGTCCTGCGGTATTCACCGTCCTGGCATCCGGCTACAAGGCCAGATATATGAGCGTTGGAGGCATCGTCGATGCTTTCGACCGCCAGGTAGAGATCTGGACAGAGGCTAACCTCGACATCGATCCTGGAAAACTCGGACTCAAGGGTTCTCCAACCAAGGTTATGAAGGCATTTACCAAGGCCACCAAGGCAGCAGGCCAGGTTTATGAGGTTGACGCTGAGCAGGCCGTAGATGTCATCATCACCAAGATGAAAGAAAAGTTTATTATCTAATTGCCTAATACTGAAAGAAATGAATAAAGCAGATTATAAAGACGTTTACGTTTTCGCCGAACAAAGAGACGGCAAGATCCAGTCTGTTGCTCTTGAACTTTTGGGAAAGGCAAGAGTGCTTGCAGACGCTCTCGGAGAGAAGGTTGTCGCTTTCTTTCCTGGATACAAGAATACTGAAAGCGCAAAGGAACTGATCGCATGGGGAGCAGACAAGGTTGTTGTTATGGACGCTCCTGAACTTGAGCACTATCTGACCGAGCAGTACTCCCAGGCCATGAGCCAGGCCATTGACCACTACAAGCCTAGCATCGTGCTTCTGGGCGCTACCACAATCGGACGTGACCTTGGTCCAAGGCTGGCTTCCAGACTTGCTACCGGTCTTACCGCAGACTGCACCGGTCTGGATATCTCCGAGGAGAGAGAGCTCCTTATGACCCGTCCTGCATTCGGCGGTAACCTTATGGCTACCATTATGTGTACCGAGCACAGGCCTCAGATGTCAACCGTACGTCCGGGCGTTATGCAGAAGGGTACCAAGGATGAGAACCGCCAGGGTGAGATCGAAGCCTTCAACCCTACATTCGACCACGCCAAGTTCAAGGTTAAGCTCGTTGAGAGCGTTAAGGAGAACAAGGGCAAGGTAGATATCACCGAGGCAAAGATCCTCGTTTCTGGAGGCCGTGGAGTAGGAAATCCGGAGGGATTTGCAAAGCTCCAGGCTCTAGCAGACGTTATCGGTGCCCAGGTTTCTTCATCCCGTGCAATGGTTGACGCCGGCGTCATGCCTCACGAGGTTCAGGTTGGCCAGACCGGAAAGACCGTTCGTCCAGCCCTTTACATGGCTTGC